>JBKPQP010000080.1:0-16396 GCA_046734155.1 Actinomycetota bacterium
GTCGGCGATCGCGTACCACATGCCGCCGTAGGCGACGTCGACCGCGATCGCGCCTAGGCCCTCGACCTCGACCTCCGCGTCGAGTTGCCCGACGAAGCACGGCACGTTCGTGAACTCGACGCTCTCGCACTTGCCGTCGCGACAGGCGGCGCGCGCCTCGACGTCCCCGCCGGGCGCCTCGAGCCGAACGACCGTCTCCGGCTCGCGCATCTCGACCATCCCGGTCTCGAGCAGCACCGTCGTCACGCAGATCGTGTTCGACCCGGACATGGCGGGATACTCGGTCGGTTCCATGATGATGAAGCCCGCATCGCAGTCGTCCCGCGTCGACGGCACGACGAGGTTGGCGTGGCACGCGACGCTGCCGCGCGGCTCGCGCAGGAGGACTTTGCGCAGCCAGTCTCCGTCGCGCCTAAGAGACTCCATCTGCTCGAAGACCGTCCCCCCCGGTGGAGGCAGCACTCCGCCGACGATCACGTTCCCGATCTCGCCGCCCGCGTGGCAGCCGACCACGGTCAACGTCCGCCCGGCCCGCATCTTGGGACGACGATACGGAACTGCGAGACTGCGGGCGTGACCGAGCTGGCTGCGTTCCTTGGCGTGTCGGCGATCGTGATCGTCACGCCCGGGCCCGACACGGCGCTCACGATCCGGAGCTCGCTGATGGGCGGCCGCCGTGCGGGCGTCTTCACGGCTCTCGGGGTCTCATGCGGGCAGGCGACCTGGACACTCGCTTCGGCGGTCGGAATCGCTGCGCTGCTCGCGGCGTCGGAGCCCGCATTCCTCGCGGTGCGGATCGCCGGCGCCGCCTACCTGATCTGGCTCGGGCTCCAGGCGCTCGCGGCGGCGGTCCGCGGCGGGCGCAGCAAGTACGACGCGCCGCAGTCCAAACCGCTCGATCCGCGCCGAGCCTTCCGGCAGGGCCTCCTGAGCAACCTCGGGAACCCGAAGATGGCCGCCTTCTTCCCGAGTCTCCTCCCGCAGTTCGCGCACTCGTTCTCGGCGCTTCTCGCGCTCGGCTTCGTGTTCTGCCTGCTGACGCTCGTCTGGCTGACGGCGTACGCAGTCGCGGTCGCGCGGGCCGGCGACTTCCTCAGCCGCTCTTGGGTCAAGCGCGCGGTCGAGGCGGTCACCGGCGCCGTGCTCGTAGCGCTCGGGCTCAAGCTCGCGACTGAGCGCCGCTGACTTGGACGCGGCGCCGCCTCGCCCGCCGGCGATCTACGCACCCGCGCCGCGCGAGGTCTCGTTCGGCCGCATCGAGGGCCGGGCGTCACCAGGAACGCATGAGATCCGGGTTCGCATCGACGGGAGGCTCGTCGCGACGAAGACTTTGACGCGCCCGCGGTTCGCTCTCGTCGTGCCGCTTCCGCAGCGCGACGTGGCGATCCGGGTCAGCGGGGTCGACAAGCGTGGGCGGCATGCGTCGACTCTTGTCGGACCGGTGTTCGGGCTGCCGCGTGGAGCCGCGCCGTATTCGGGCCCGATTCCACCGCTCCGCGGCTACGAGGACGTGGCGCTCGCCCGGACCGTCCGCTCGCTCGGCCGCCGCTTTCCGGGGCTCTGCGGCGTCTTCGTCCAGGATCTCCAGACGGGAGCCGGCGCCGCCTGGAACGCTCGTGCCCGCTTCCCGGCCGCCTCGACGCTGAAGCTGGCGATTGCGGTCGAGCTGATGCGCGAGCTGCGAGGAGTGCCCTCGCCCCGGTCTCACCTCGCCGCGCTCCTCAGGCGGATGCTCGTCTACTCGGACGACCGCTCGGCGAACGAGCTCCTCGAGGTGCTCGGCGGCTCGACCTCCGGCGGCTCGGCGCTCGTGAACTCGATGATGCGAACGCTCGGCCTGGCCGACAGCGACATGTACGGCGGGTACCTGATCGAGGACTCGCTCTTCCGCTCCGCGATCCCGCTCGAGATCAGCGGCCGGCCCACGTTCATCGGCAAGGCGACGACTGCATGGGACCTGGCGCGGCTCGAACGGGCTCTGCATCTCGCCGCCGGTGCCCGCGGCGCTCTGATCTGGCGCTTCCGGGGCGCGTTCACACCTTCGGACGCGCGCTATCTCATGTACCTGCTCGCGCACTCGCACACGCGGGGCGGCCTGAACGGAGCGCGCGCCGGGGCGACCGTGCTCCACAAGGCCGGCTGGATCACGAAGGCGCGCCACGACAGCGGGCTGCTGTACACGGACGACGGCGCCTTCGTCGTCACCGTGCTGACGTGGAACGGCCGCGGCGTCGGCCGGCTCAGCGACCTGCTCGCAACCCGAGTCGCCCTCGCGGCACTTCACCGCCGGTGAAGCGATTCATCCCGCGCGTCCTGCGCGAGAACCTCGTCTTCAGACGCGTCTGGTCGGCCCAGACGATCTCGCTCTTCGGCGACCAGATCTCGATGATCGCGATCCCGCTGACGGCAGTCCTCGTGCTCGACGCGAACGCGAAGCAGATGGGCTTCCTCGTGGCCGTGGAGCTCGTGCCGAACCTCCTCTTCGCGCTCCACGCAGGCGCCTGGGTCGACCGGCGCGGGCACAGGCGCCGGACGATGATCTTCACCGACCTCGCCCGCGCCGCCTTGCTGGCGACGATCCCGCTCGCGTACGCGTTCGACGCCCTCACGATCCAGCAGCTGTACGTCGTCGCCTTCCTCGTCGGAACGATGACGGTCTTCTTCTTCGTCGCCTACTCGTCGCTGTTCGTGGCGCTCGTCGAGCGGGAGGACTACGTCGAGGGCAACTCGCTGCTCGCGGGCAGCCGCGCGTTCTCGTTCGTCGCCGGGCCGAGCGTGGGCGGCATTCTCGTACAGCTGCTGAAGGCGCCGTACGCGCTGCTCGTCGACTCGGTTTCGTTCCTCTTCTCGGCCGGGTACCTCGCCTCGGTCGACCCGGTCGAGCCGGAGATCGAAGAGGCGGAGAAGGGCCACGTCGTGGCGGGCGTGCGCTACATCGTGACGTCGCCGGTGATGCGCTCTTCGCTGCTCGCGACGGCGACGATCAACCTATTCAACTTCGTCTTCCACGCGCTGTTCATCCTGTACGCGGTGCGCTCGCTCGGCGTCCGTCCGGCGACGCTCGGAATCGTCCTCGGCGCCGGGGCCATCGGCGGGCTGATCGGCTCGTTCGTGACGTCGCGGCTCGGGCGGAGGCTCGGGATCGGGCCGACGTACATCCTCGGCTGCATCGTCTTTCCCGTGCCGCTCGTGCTCGTGCCGCTCGCAGGCGGCCCGCACTGGCTGATCCTCGTGATGCTCTTCTTCGCGGAGTTCGGCGCCGGGCTCGGCGTGATGATCCTCGACATCAGCGCCGCGTCGATCTTCGCCGCTCTCGTGCCGCACCGTCTCCGGTCCCGCGTCTCGGGCGCGTACATGGTGGTCAACAACGGGGTCCGGCCCGTCGGGTCCCTGATCGGCGGATTCCTCGGGACTGCGATCGGGCTCCAGACGACGCTCTGGATCGGCGTCGTCGGCGCGGCGGCCGGTTTTCTCTGGCTGCTGCCGTCGCCGATCCCGAAGATGCGCGAGCTGCCCGAGCTCGAGGAGTAGTTACATTCGCCGCGTGGCGCAGTCACTGCCCTGGAGCTGGTACTCGGACCCGGACGTCCTGCGCCGCGAGCAGGAGCGGATCTTTCGCCGCGTGTGGCAGTACGTCGGCCACACGGGACGTGTCCAGGAGGTGGGCGACCGCTTCGCGGCGTGGGCGGGCGAGATCCCGGTGCTCGTCGTGCGGGCCGACGACGGCGTGCATGCGTTCCTCAACGTCTGCCGCCATCGGGGCTCACTCCTCGTCGACGGCGAGGGCACCGGAAAGTCGATTCAGTGCCCGTACCACGCCTGGACGTACGACCTCGACGGAACCCTTCGTGCAGCGCCGCGCTCGGACCGGGAGCCGGACTTTGATCTCGAGGGCCTGTCACTCGTACCGATGCGCATCGAGGCCTGGGGGCCGTTCCTCTTCGTGAACCCGGACCTCGACGCGCCGCCGCTCGCGGACACCCTCGGCCCGATGACCGACCTCGTCCCGGTCGACGACCTCGTTTTCCACGTGCGCGACCACTCCGCGCTCGCCGCTAACTGGAAGATCGCCTGCGAGAACTACCTCGAGTGTTACCACTGCCCGGTCGCGCACAAGGGCTTCAGCGCCGCGTACGACGTCGACCCGGACGAGTACCGCCTCGAGCCGATCTCGGAGCACGTCCTGTCGCAGTTCGCGCAGTCCCGCCGAGAGGGCGAGGCGCAGTTCCACTTCGTCTGGCCGAACATCAGGCTGAACGTCTACGCGGGCACGCCGAATCTCTCGATCGGGCCGCTGCTGCCCGCAGGCCCCGAACGGTCGACCGGCTTCCTCGACTACTTCTTCGCGGTGGACGCGGACCCCGGTTGGGTCGACGAGCTGCTCGAGTTCGACCGCCAAGTGGGAGCCGAGGACCGCGTCCTGGTGGAGCGCGTCCAGCAAGGCGTGCGCACGGGGATCGTCGCGGAGGGCCGGCTCCTGGGCGAGAGCGAGCAGCTCGTGGCGCGGTTCCAAGAGCTCGTGACGGCTGCCGTCGCCTGACCGCGGATCACGCTTTGCTCATCCGCCGCAGGGACGTATTCTCTCGGCGATGAGGGGTTCTCGGGGAGGGGTCGTGGCGCTCGTCGCCGTGCTGGCCTCGCTTGCGCTGCTCGTCGGCAGCGGTGGTGCGAAAGTCACACCGGAGGACTTGTTGCTCACGCCCGTTCCGTCCACGGGAGCGCACTTCGCTTCTCCGGTCTTCCTAACGGCTCCTCCGGGAGATCCGAGTCGGCTCTTCGTCGTTCAGCAGAGCGGGCAGATCATGCTCATCCTCAACGGCGGCGCTGCAACGCCGTTTCTGACTGTTCCCAACGTCCTCGCCGGCGGAGAGCGCGGCCTCCTGTCGATGGCGTTCGCGCCCGATTACGCGACAAGCCGGCGGTTTTACGTCTACTACACGCGGAGCCCGGACGGGGCGATCCAGGTCGATGAGTTCCGCCGCGACATGAATGATCCGAACGTCGGGGATCCGACTTCGCAAAGACCCGTGATCACGATCCCGCATCCTGGCCAGTCGAATCACAATGGTGGACAGCTCCAGTTCGGGCCCGACGGAATGCTCTACATCGGTACCGGCGATGGTGGTGGCGGTGGCGACCAGCCCAACAACGCTCAGAACCTCGAGGTGTTGCTCGGGAAGCTCTTGCGGATCGACCCTCGTCAGAACGGGCCCGATCCGTACACCGTGCCGGCGAACAACCCATTCGTCGGCCAACCGCCCACGAGGTCTGAGATCTGGTCGTCTGGCCTACGCAACCCATGGCGTTACTCGTTCGACCGGGTCACCGGTGCCCTGGCCCTTGGCGACGTCGGGCAGGACGCGTGGGAGGAGATCGACTACCGGCCAATCGACATCGGATGGGGTCGCGGCGTCAATTTCGCGTGGCATTGCTTCGAGGGCAGGCACTTCTACACAACGTGCGATCCACCGCCGGTCGGTCCCGTCGACCCAGTGTTCGAATACCCACACTCCGGTGGACTCCATACGGGATGCGCGATTACCGGCGGATATGTCGTCCGGGACGAGGAGGTGCCGTCCCTTCTCGGACGTTACATCTATGGCGACAACTGCACTTCGTCGCTCTGGTCGAACGTGCTTCAGATTCCTGATGCGGGGCCTGACACCGACACCGGAATAGACGTTGCTGCGACCTCGTCGTTCGGCGAGGACTCCTGTGGCCATGTCTACGTGATGGGGCTCGCCAGTACCGGCAACAACGTTTTCCGGATTCAGCAGACCGATCCGCCTGGGCAGTTCTGCATTGCACAGTACGACCTGCCCACCCTCACGGCAGACGTCAACGACGACTTCACGATCCACCTCCGGTACAACGGACAAGAACTCGACGGCCAGACCCTGCCTGAGGGCGCATACACACTCGAGCTCGACGACAACTCGACGTTCCACAATTTCCATCTCGTCGGTGCCGCTGTCTCCTGCGTCCCACGGCAGAACTGTGCATCCGATGTCCAGGGCACAGGTCCTGAGACATGGACGGTCAACTTCACGACCGGTGGGGGAACCGTGACCTACCAGTGCGACCCGCACTCCGATCAGATGCACGGCACATTCACGATCGGCGGGCCTCCTCCTCCTCCTCCTCCTCCTCCGCCGCCGCCACCGCCACCGCCTCCTCCGCCGCCTCCGCTCCCGTCGCCACCGAGGCGCAAGTGCATCGTTCCGCGCGTGATCGGGCTCCGGCTTGCGCGCGCGAAGACGAAGATCCACCGCGCGCGCTGCACCGTGGGCCAGATCCGACGCGCGCGCTCTCGGCTCGTCGGCCGCGTGATCGGCCAGAGCCCGCAGGCCGGCGCCAGGAAGCCGCGAGGGTTCCGCGTCATGCTCGTCGTCGGCCGCCGCTAAAGCTTCAGCGGCCGGAGCCGATTCCTAGGGAACCGGTCATGTCCAAGCTGCGCACCCGTCTCGAGAACTACGTCGTCCGACAGACCAGCGACGTCGTCGACGACCTGTCCGACGATCGCCGCAAGGAGCTGGCCGAGGTTCTGCACGACATCGAGGGTCACAGCCCGCGAGCCGCGGAAGCGGAGCGGCAGATGGACGAGCTCGTCGAGAAGCTGGACAACCGGAACGCGGCGCTCGACAAGGCCCGCGCACGCATCGCGGAGCTCGAGGAGGAGCTCGCCCAGGCCGAGGCCGACGCAGGCGACCGCGAGCAGCGTATGGCCGCGGAGCTCGAGGTCGAACGAATCCGCATCGCAGAGCGGGAGCAGACCTTCCGAGACGAGATCGCCGCCCGGGAGCGCGAGGTCGTGCGGCGAATCGAGATCCTCGAAGGCCGCGAGGCCGAGCTCCGCTACACGGAGAGCAGGCTTCTCGAGCTCGAGCGCAACCTGGGCATGCGGGAGGCCGAGCTCGACAAGCTCGCGCAGGAGCTCGAGGCGCGCTCCGACGATCGCCTCAAGTCCCGGGAAGCCGAGCTCGACGCGCGCGAGCGTCAGATCGAGGTCGCCGAGCGCGAGACCGCCGAGGAGAAGCGCAGGTTCGAGGGGCGCGCCGTCCACGTGACGGAGCTCGAGCGGCGTTCGCACCTGCGCGAAGCATCGGTTCGGGACCGCGAAGAGACTCTGCGCGAGGAGCGCCAGAAGCTCGACGAGCGGGTGACCGAGCTGACGGAGCGCGAGGAGCTCGTGGACCGGCGCAAGCGCGAGTTCGACGCGTACGTCCGCCGGGTGCAGGGCTCGTTCTACTCGGATCGCTGAATCGGCCGCGCTGCGTCAGCAGCGGCAAGTATGCTCGGCGTAATGGCGACGCTGAGCGAAGTGATGTCGCGCGACGTGATCACGATCGAGCCGTTCGACACAATTGGGCACGCCGCCGAGAAGATGGTCGCGGAAGGTGTGAGCGCGATCGTTGTCTCAGACGGCGGGCGCCTGATCGGGATCGTCACCGAACGCGACCTGACGCGCGCAGTCGCCGGCCGCGTCCACTCGAGCGAGGCCCGAGTTCGCGAATGGATGACAGCCTCCCCGCAGGTCGTCTCCGAGTCGACGGACCCGGTCGAGGCGGTTCAGATCATGCTCGACGGCGGGTTCCGCCACCTGCCCGTGGTCGAGAACGAACGGGCGATCGGGATAGTCAGCATCAGGGACCTCGCCGAGTGGAGCATCCGGCCGGAGAAGTCTCCGACCTAACTTGAGCGGCTAGCCCTTCCGGGCGCCGCCTCGCCGCCCTTTGCGGCCGGCAGCCTTGGTTGGGAGAAAACGTCAGCTACGCGGGCTGCGTCTGGATGGCCACGGCCTTCTTGAGGATGCCGAGCGCCTCGTCCTTGCGGCCGGAGCCCTCGAGCAGCGCGGCGAGCCTCTCGTACGTCTCCATCAGGTAGCGGCTCGGATGCGAAGACATGCACTCGGCCGCGAGCTCGTAGATCTCGATCGCCTTGGAGGAGTCGCCGAGCTCGGCGTACACGTCGGCGACGACCGCATAGCCGCGCCCTGCGTCGTACGGGCTTGCATCGGTGAGCAGGCCGGTCGCCTCGAGCGCCAGCGAAGCGGCCTCCTCGGGCCTGTCGAGCTGGATCAGCGCACGCGCCTCCTCGAGCTTGAACAACGCCACGTCGACGGGCGTTCCGGTGTCTGCGAGCAGGTCGAGGCCCTTCTCCAGCAGGTCGAGCGCGTCGCGAGGGTGCTGCCGGTCGAGCTCGATGTGGGCGAGCAGCTGGTGCGCCTGCGCGGTGTAGTACGTCTGCTCGGTCAGCTCGAGCAGGTCGAGGGCGTGCCTCGCGTAGCGGGCGGCGCGGTGGTGATCCTCCTGGGCCGCCGCGAGCCTCGACTGTGACCAGTAGAGGCGTGCGCGGACGACGGGATCGCTCGAGTCGGTCAGCTCCAGGATCCTGGCGAGCAGCTGCTCGGCCGCGCCGAAGTCGGTCTTGTCGATGAGCGCGTTCGCAAGCAGCACCGCGAAGCGGATCGCCTCGACCCCGTCATGGCGCTCCTCGGCCGATTTGAGCGAGCTCTCGAAGAGGCTGATCGCGGCATCGAGCTGGTCGACCAGCGCATAGGCGCGGCCGAGCGTGTCCGCCCAGCTCGGGTAGTCGGCGAGATCGACGCGCCCGACGGCGCGAGCTTCTTCGAGCCGTGCGATCGCCTCCCGGGGCTTCCCTTCCCGGTAGGCCAGCTGCCCGAGGCCCGCGAGCGCGCGGGCCTGCTCGTCGCCCGTCGTGGCCTGCTCGAGGGCCTCGCCGTACAGCTTCGCGGCCTCGTCTCGCTCGTCGAGGCGAAGGTTGATCTCGGCCTCGACCAGAACCGCGTTCTCGTCGTGGCGCTCGGTGCCGGTCGCGAGGTAGTCCTCGCTCACGCCCAGGCGCCTGCCCATTTCGCGCAGGAGCTGGAGTGACGGGATGCGGTCGCCCGCCTCGATCCGGGAGATGTAGGCGGGTGAGCAGCCCGGGAACGAGAGCTGTCGCTGGCTCAGACCGGCCCGTTCACGGGCTTCGCGAAGCCGTCGACCGACCTCGACCGGATCGTCGACGTGTGTTGACTTTCGGCGGGGCATCGATGCGGGGGACTTACCTATACTAGTGCGCACTCAAGCGCTCGGGGCCTGTCCAAGCGTCACGTCAGGAAAGGGGAGGTCCCGATGGGGGTGCGCTACGCCATCTTTGGCGCTACCTTGGCTGCGCTTCTTGCAGTGCTGCTCGCCTACGGCCCGGTCTGGCCGTAGCAGGGCTCGACGGGTGGCGGACCTGCCCCGCCACCCGCCTCGTGCGGGGTCGTCCTTAGCGCTGCGAGATTTCTTCCACGACCTCGCCGGTCGCCTTCGGCTTGGCCTCTCGTGCGACATCGGCCTGGGCGACGACGCCGACGAGCTGTCCGTCTTGCTGTACGACCGGGATCCGGCGGACCTGGTGCCGCGCCATCAGCCGGAGTGCGGCGTCGAGGTCCTCGTCGGGACCGACCGTGACGACGTTTCTCGATGCGATGTCGCGCGCGGTCGTCGTCTCCGGGTCTTTCCCTTCGGCGACGACCACCGTCGCGATGTCGCGGTCGGTGAGCGCGCCGATGAGCCGCATGCCTTCGACGATCGGCGCAAAGCCGACGTTCTCGTCGCGCATCATCTTCGCGGCGTGCTGCACGGACTTGTCCGCGTCGATCGCGCACGGATTCGCAGTCATGGCGTCATGGATCTTCTTGCCCATTGGAAACCTCCTTGGTTTCGAGTCCATCAAGGGCGACCCGAACCCACGGCCTGAAAACCCCGGGCCATGATCAGCTCCGACGGCTTCGCCATCGCGGAAACGTGAGCTCGGTCACGAAGCAGAGCCCTGGCTCCGTTCGCGTCGGAAGCCGGCCGCGCTCAGTCGGCCTGTGGGTCGTCCTCCGGCCGCGGGTGCTCCTTCTCCTCGGGATCGGGCACAGGTGACTCGGGCAGCTCTTCGCCGCGGTCGTCGGGACGTTTGACCTCAGTATCCTCCTCTTTCATGCGGGTTCTTCTTCCCGACTCGACGGAACTCGAACTACCAGAAGGCTCGACAGGCCTCGACGCTGCTGCCGCGATCGGCCCCAAGCTGGCCGAGCAGGCCGTGCTCGTGCGCTCGAACGGCCGCGTCCAGGATCTGAGGCTGCCGCTCGAGGACGGTCAGCCGATCCAGATCCTGACGACGCGCGACACGGAAGATGCCGACGCGCTCTACGTCCTCCGCCATTCGACGGCTCACCTCCTCGCGGAGGCCGTTCGGAGGCTGTATCCGGGGACGAAGATCGCGATCGGCCCGCCGATCGAGAACGGCTTCTACTACGACTTCGAGTTTCCGGAGCCGATCGGTGAGGAAGCGCTGGAGAAGATCGAGGCGGAGATCCAGCGCGAGCTCGACGAGGGGCGCGAGTGGGCGCGCGAAGAGGTCTCGGCCGAGCACGCGAAGACGCTCTTCGCCGAGCAGGGCGAGGACTACAAAGTCGAGCTCGTCGACACGGCCGAAGGCGACATCTCGCTCTACACGCAGGGCGACTTCACCGATCTCTGCCGCGGCCCGCACCTCCAGGACTCGAAGCCGATCAAGGCGGTGAAGCTGACAGGCCTCGCCGGCGCGTACTGGCGCGGCGACGAGCACAACAAGCAGCTGACGCGCATCTATGGAACCGCGTTCTACTCACAGGCGGACCTGGACGCCTACCTCGAGCAGCTCGAGGAAGCGAAGCGCCGCGACCACCGGCGGCTGGGCACGGAGCTCGACCTCTTCCACCTCTCCGACCACGCACCCGGGATGCCTTTCTGGCATCCGAAGGGAATGGTCCTCTGGAACGTCCTCGAGGACCTGCGCCGCCGTGAGAACCTGAGGCGCGGCTACGTCGAGGTCAAGACGCCTCTCATGTACGACGTCGAGACCTGGAAGACGTCTGGCCACTGGGAGAAGTTCAAGGACGAGATGTTCCTCTTGCCCTACGGCGAGGACCGGACGCTCGGACTGAAGCCGATGAACTGCCCCGGCCACATGCTCCTGTTCGGAAACGCGCTCCGCAGCTACCGCGAGCTTCCGCTCCGGTATGCGGAGGCGTCGACGCTGCACCGAAACGAGCGTGGCGGGACGCTCCATGGGCTGCTTCGAGTCCAGCACGTGACGCAGGACGACGCGCACATCTTCGTGACGCCTGACCAGATCGAGGACGAGATCTTCGCCGCGCTCGACTTCGCGGCGTACCTATACGACTTGTTCGGAATGGAGGCGCGCTTCGAGCTGTCGACGCGCCCCGACAATAAGCTCGGCACGGAGGAGGAGTGGGACTTCACGGAAGGCGCACTGAAGTCGGCGCTCGACCGCCGCGGGATCGATTACACGATCAGCGAAGGCGAGGGCGCGTTCTACGGGCCGAAGATCGACCTGCACATGACGGACGTGCTCGGCCGCTCGTGGCAGATGGGGACGATCCAGCTCGACTCGCAAATGCCGGCGCGGTTCGGGCTCACGTACATCGGCGAAGACAACGCGGAGCACACGCCGTACGTCGTCCACCGCGCGCTGTTCGGGTCGCTCGAGCGGTTCATGGGCATCCTCATCGAGCATTACGGAGGCGCGTTCCCCCTCTGGCTTGCGCCCGTGCAGGTGCGGATCATCCCGGTCGGCCTCGACCATCGAGACGCCGCCCGCGAGCTTGCTGAGCAGCTGGGCGAGTTCCGCGTCGAGGTCGACGAGTCCGACGAGACGGTCGGCAAGCGGATCCGCAACGCAGAGGTCGAGAAGGTTCCCTACGTGGTTGTGTGGGGCGACAAGGAATCGGAGGACGCGATCGCGGTCCGGACGCACGGGGGCGAGCAGTCCACGAAGTCGCTCGATGAGTTGGTGGCAGAGCTTCGCCAGGCTTCCTCGGTTTCGTGACGCGCCGCTGCGCGCCCGTATGCCGAGGGACAGTGTTAGTCACACGGCCCGTCGGTAGGAGGGCGCGCAGCGGTGCGAGGCGGGCCAGCGGAGCCCGGCTTCGCCGGGCGGGAGCGGTTCGCCGGTCAGGGAAGCGAGGTGCTACGGTGTAACCCTGCAAAGCAGGGGCGACATGTTCCTCACCTCCGGGGCCTCGAGCCTGTCGGGGGTTCAACCGAGAAGGTTGGAAAGGAATTTGGGCCGCTGTTTTGCAGCGGTCTTGTCGTTTGAAGAAGGAGGAAGCTGACAGCTTGGTGAAGCGCCTTTGAGGCCCAGACGTCGCGTTGAGCCGACTCGGCCGACGATTCCGCATAGCCGGATCAACGAGGACATCCGCGTGTCGCAGGTCCGTCTCGTCGACGAGAACGGGGGCCAGCTCGGTGTGAAGCCGATCAAGGAGGCGCTCGACTACGCGCACAGCAAGGATCTCGACCTCGTCGAGGTCGCGGCTCAGGCCGATCCGCCGGTCGCGCGGGTCATGGACTACGGCAAGTACCGCTACGAGCAGGAGCAGAAGGCCAAGCTCGCTCGGAAGCACCAGATTTCGATCAACGTCAAGGAGATCAAGCTCAGGCCGAAGATCGGAGACCACGACTACGAGACGAAGAAGGGCCACGTCGTTCGCTTCCTCAACCAGCGGGCGAAGGTCAAGGTCACGATCATGTTCCGGGGGCGCGAGACGAGCCATCCGGAGCGTGGGCGGGACCTGCTGATGCGTCTCGCCGAGGACGTCAAGGAGATCGGGCTCGTCGAGTCGCCGCCGCTCCTCGATGGGCGGAACATGGTCATGATGCTCGGGCCGACCAAGAACGCAGGAGTCGCCAAAGATGCCAAAGCAGAAGAGACACAGCGGAGCGAAGAAGCGGTTCAAGGTGACCGGGACGGGGAAGCTCCTTCGCCGCAAGGCGCCGAAGGCCCACCTGCTCGGGAAGAAGTCCGCGAAGCGCAAGCGTAGTTTCCGGCAGCAGCACGAGGTGCATGGTTCGGACGTGCGTGAGGTGAAGCGCATGCTCGGAGGCGACGCGTAATGGCTCGCGTGAAGCGCTCGGTCGCCTCTCGCAAGCGCCGCAAGAAGGTGCTCGAGGCCGCCAAGGGCTACGTCGGCACGCGCCACTCCCGCTACAAGGTCGCCAACGAGGCTGTCGAGCACTCGCTCGTCCACGCGTACCGCGACCGCAAGCGCCGCAAGCGCGACATGCGGCGGCTCTGGATCATGCGCATCAACGCCGCCGCGCGCGCCGAGGGGCTCTCGTACAACCAGTTCGTCGCCGGTTGTCGCAAGGCCGGAATCGAGCTCGACCGCAAGGTGCTCGCCGGGATCGCGGTCGAGGATCCGGGCGCCTTCGGCAAGATCGCCGAGCAGGCGAAGTCGGCGCTTGGCTCCGATAGCTCGGACTAGGGACGTCTTCTTAGACCAGGCGGCCCAGTGTGAGGGCCGTTCGCAGCTGTACGTCGAGCTCCTGACCGCGTGGGCGGACGATCCCGTCGCGAACGAGCTTGTCGGGCAGGATGCTAGTTGGGACGCGCCGCTGAGACTCGCCGGCGGGCTCCACTACCTCGTCCTCGGCGGCGAGGCGAGCTGGAACGATCCGCTCGAGGAGCATGCCGAGTTCCTGCACGAGTTCGTGGCCTCCCAGGGGGTTCAGACGAACGAAGTCCAGCGCTCGTGGCTGCTGCTCCCGTTGCTGCTCCGCGTCGCGCAGCGGACTGATGCGGAGACGTTCGACCTAGTCGAGCTAGGCCCGAGCGCGGGGCTGAACCTCGTCTGGGATCGCTACCGGTACCGCTACGAGGCCGGACGGTGGGGGAGGGAGGACGCGCTGCTCAGCTTCGAAGGGCAGGAGCGTCGGCCTATCCCGGGCGATTTGCTGGAGCTCGAGCCCGAGGTTGGTGGCCGAATCGGCATTGATCGTTCTCCGATCGACGTCACGACCGAGGCCGGGGCCAGGCTCCTGCGCTCGTTCGTCTGGGCGGGCCAGGACGATCGGATGCGCCGCCTCGACCAGGCGATCGAAGCGGTTCGCGAGGAGCCGCCTGAGCTTGTCAAAGGCGACTACGTCGAGGAGTTGCCGGACGTACTCGCGCAGCCGACCGATGGTTTGACGGTCGTGTTCCAGACCGCCTCGTTCGGCTACATCGGCGACGAGGGTCGCGCTCGCGTGCGGTCCGTGCTCGAGGAGGTCGGTCGAACACGTCCGCTTGCATTCATCTCGACCGGCAAGCCGCGGGATGGGGAGGACTGGGGCCTGAGGATCGTCTACTGGCCGGGCGGCGAGCGCGAGTTCGCCGGCCATGCCGACTTCCACGGATCCTGGATCAGCTGGGAA
This sequence comes from Actinomycetota bacterium, assembly GCA_046734155.1. GTDB lineage: Bacteria > Actinomycetota > Thermoleophilia > Gaiellales > Gaiellaceae > VAXT01. Next base: position 14,238 of record JBKPQP010000080.1, read on the forward strand.
CTGTGATCACCTCCGCGCACAACCCGAAGCTGCGACTGATCCACCGGCTGCTCGAGTCTCGGCGCCAGCGTGAGCGGGAGGGGCTGTTCGTAGTCGAGGGTGAGGATCTCGTCCAGGCGGCGGACGACGCAGGCGTCGATGCGGTCGAGGTCCTGCGCGCCGGCGACGACATCGAGCCGGAGCTGCTCGCGAAGGTGTCCACGATGGGGCACCCGCCGCGGGTGATTGCCCTCTTCCGCCTCGATTCGTTGCCCCGCGGCGTCGAGCCGCTCTCGCTCTCACTCTGGCGGGTCGGCGACCCCGGGAACATCGGAACGATCCTCCGCACTGCGGACGCGTTCGGCGCCTCGATCGCGCTCTCGCCCGGCTGCGCGGACCCGACCGGGCCGAAGGCGCTCCGTGCGTCGGCCGGGGCGGTCTTCCGCGTCCCGCTCGCGCGCTTCGACGAGCCCTCCGGGAAGCGGGTCGCGCTCGTGTCGCACGGCGGTCAACCGCTGGCGCGCCTCGATCCGGGCGTTCCGGTGACGTACGTCCTCGGGGCCGAGCGTGAAGGCCTTCCGGAGGACGTGGTCGCCGCGTGCGACGAGACGGCGACGATTCCGCTCGCCGAGGGCTCGGAGTCGCTCAACGTCGCGGTCGCGGGTGCGATCGCGCTGTACGAGCACCGACGCGGCCGATAGAGTCGCCGCATGGCGAAGATCGTCGGAGTCTGGACGTCGCCCGGCCGCGGTACCGCCAGGATGGACGCGCACGAGCGGCGGCAGGCGATCGTCGGCGGCGGTCTCGAGGGCTGTGCTCACGCAAACCCGCCCAAGCGCGAAGTGCTCTTCGTTTCGAAAGAGCACCTCGACTCGGTCGGCGTCGATCCCGGCGCGATCCGTGAGAACCTCACCGTCGAAGGCGACGACGTCGAGCAGTGGCCGATCGGTCAGCGAGTCCGTGCGGGTGGGGCGCTCTTCGAGGTCACGATGGTCTGCGATCCGTGCCAGCGAATGGACGACCTGCGGCAGGGGCTGCGCGCGGAGCTGGATGGGAGGCGTGGGATGCTGGCGCGGGTCGTCGAGGGCGGCGAGGTCGCCGTCGGCGACGACGTCGAGCTGCTCTAGGTGGTCCCCGAGGCGGAGCTCGTCTCGACCGAAAACGGCTTGGTCCCCAAGGGGCAGGGCTGGTTCGTCGTCAACGCGCGTGAGACCCAGTGGTGGGAACGACCGGGTCGCGGCGTCCTCTGCGAATTCGAGGGCGCGGGCTTCGACGGCGCGACGGACTTCGAGCAGCTCGGAATCAACGTGACCGTTCTCCAACCGGGCCAGCCGCTCGGCATGTACCACTGGGAAGCCGATCAGGAAGATTTCCTCGTGCTCTCGGGCCAGGCGCTCGCGATCGTCGAAGGCGAAGAGCGTCCGATGAAGGTCTGGGATCTCCTGCACTGCCCGGCCGGTACGAAGCACACGATCGTCGCCGCTGGGGACGAGCCCTGCATCCTGCTCGCGGTCGGCGCGCGCGACCGTTCGAAAGGGCCGAAGTGGGGTGCATACAGCGTCGACGAGACCGCGTTACGACGGGGCGCCGGCGTCGAGCAGGAGACGACGGATGCGGACGAGGCATACGCCCGCTTCGGGCGGGGAAAGCTGACCCGCTACCAGGAGGGCTGGCTCCCGTGAAGCGGCTCTGGCCGGTGCGGCGGGCTCGCTAGGGCGCCGCCGCGCCGGCCGAAGCCATCGTCTACGTAACGACCTCGAAGGCGCGCATCATGTCGTTCTCCTCGTGCTCGAGGATGTGGCAGTGCCAGACGTACTGCGGGTACGCCACGTCGGGTGGGAGCACGATCGTTCCCTCGTCGGGCAGCTCGAACCGAGCCCTGATCCTGGTCACCTCGCCGGGATTGGCCTGGACCGTGTCCTTGCGCCCGTTCTCGTTGGCGGCCGCAGGCACCGCGGGGCCCGTGTAGGTGATCGTCTGCGTCGCCGGGTCGTACGCGTCGACGTCGAATGGCGTGCGATCGATGACCTCGAAAGTCACGAGGTGGAGGTGGATCGGATGGGTGTCGCCTGTGGTGTTCACGAGTAGCCAGTCCTCGACCGCGTTTTCCAGCGGCCGTGTCGTGACGTCGGGCAGGTGCGTCTGCTCGTTCAGGTATGGGGCGTCCTCGACGTTCAGCT
>JBKPQP010000081.1:0-9338 GCA_046734155.1 Actinomycetota bacterium
TGCGCTGGCCCGCTGCAGGCTCGACCCGGAAAGGATCATCGCGTTCGAGTCCACGGCCGCGACACTGTTGGCGCCGCTTGACGCGTAGGCCATGAAGCACGAAACCGAGGCGGAGGTGCCGGCCGCGCCCGCTGTCACGGATACGAGGACTCTGCCCGAGGCGGGAACTGTGATCGTCACCGCCGGTCCTACGGTCGCCAGGTCGACGTAGGTCGTCGACGTGGTCGCTTGAGACGCTGCGACGCTGTCGGCCAGGGTTCCCGACGTGCCTGCGGGGCCTGCGGCGCCCGTCGCGCCCTTCGCGCCGGTTGTTCCCTTCGTGCCGGTCGTGCCCTTGGCGCCCGTAGCGCCCTTCACACCGGTCGGGCCGATCGCTCCGGTCGGGCCCTGAGCGCCCGTCGGGCCACGTGCGCCCGTCGGGCCCTGCGAGCCGGTCGTGCCGTTGGTCCCGTTCTGGCCGGCCTGGCCGGTCGGGCCCTGGGCTCCTGTCGGGCCGCGTCCGCCGGTCGGGCCCTGTGCGCCCGCCGGGCCGGTCACGCCCTGAGCGCCGGTCGTGCCGGTCGTTCCCTGGGCACCCGTCGCTCCAACGGCGCCGGTCGCGCCCTGCGCACCGGTCGCCCCGGTGGCGCCGGTCGGTCCGCGCGCTCCGGTTGGCCCCTGAGCTCCCGTTGCGCCGGTCAAACCTGTTGCTCCCTGAACTCCGGTCGCGCCCGTCGACCCGGTAGCGCCAGTCGAGCCGGTCGCTCCCTGAGCGCCGGTCGCGCCGGTCAAACCTGTTGCACCCTGCGCTCCGGTTGCACCGCGAGCGCCTGTTGGGCCTTGCGCGCCTGCAGGGCCAGTTGCGCCGCGAGCGCCAGTCGCCCCGGTCGCCCCGCGGGCGCCAGTTGCACCGCGTGCACCCGTCGCACCGCGAGCACCCGTAGCACCCCGAGCGCCGGTCGCGCCACGGGCGCCGGTGGCCCCGGTGAGACCCGTCGCCCCTCGCGGCCCCGGAGTTCCGGGGACGCCCTGGGCGCCGGCCGGACCGGTCGACCCTGGCGCACCGCCTGGGCCCGCCGGGCCCGCTGGTCCTGCGAAACCGCGCTTGCCTCGCTTACCGCGGGGGAACGAGATTCTCCGCTCGTGGCGCTGGCAACGACGCTTCCGAGCCTTGACGTCACCGCGAGTCTCGTAGCCGCCGCGCGTCTCGACACACAGCACCTTCGCGATGAGGACCCGCTTGCTGCTCTTTCTGCCCGAGTCCTGTGAAAGGCGACCGCCGGAGCTCGGCAAGGCCGTGACGAGAGCGCAGAAGACGATGGCAGCAGCGAGAAGACTCTTGGGGCGCCGCAGAGAGGCCATTGAAGTTCTTAGTCGCCATCCGGCGGCCCCGCCATCTCCCCCGTCCGGGGGACTTTGCGGGGGCTACCCCGCTGCCAGAGCGGCGCGGGCGCGCCGTCGCTCCGACCTTCCGCAGCCCACCCGATTTGTTTCGTCTTCCGAAGTTTTTGCTGGATCCGAAGCGCGCTACGCGCGTTCGAGCGGCGCGTACTCGAGGATCAGGCGACGCTCCACGCCGTCGGCGAAGCGGACCGTGACCACACCGCCCGCGTCGATGCCCGTCACGACGCCCTCGCCGAGCGTCCCATGGCGCACGTTGTCGCCCGTGGACAGGTCGGGCACATCCGTGCGCGGCGCGATCGTCTGCCGGCCGTAGTTCGACCACGAGGCGGGCCGCAGCCGCTCGCGTTCCACGCCCTGCTCAGGCAGCTCGTCGATGAAACGAGAAGGGAGGTTGTAGTTCCTGGCCCCGTAGAGCGAGCGCGCCGACGCGTGCGTCAGCGTCAGGCGCTCGCGCGCGCGCGTCATACCGACGTACGCGAGCCGCCGCTCCTCCTCGAGCATCGCCTCTTCGAGCGAGCGTGAGTGCGGGAAGATCCCCTCCTCCATCCCGATCATGAAGACGGCGCGGAACTCGAGCCCCTTCGCGTTGTGCAGCGTCATCAGCGTGACGAGGCTCTGCTCGCCCCGGATCGCATCCTGGTCGGCGAAGAGCGAGATCTCCTGCAGGAAGCTCGAGAGGCTCGGCTCGTCCGCAGCGGCCTGGTACTCCTGGGCCACGCCGACGAGCTCCTGGAGGTTCTCGAGGCGCCCCTGCGCCTCGATCGTCCGCTCGGCCTCTAGCGCGTCGGTGTAGCCGCTCCGTTCGAGCACGCGCTCGACGAGCTCGGGCACGGTCAGCTCCATCGCGCCGGCCATGAGGGACTGGATGAGCGTGCGAAACGCCTGCACAGCCTTCAGCGGCGCCGCCCCCACTCCGGCCTCCTCCGGGAACTCCGTCGCCTCCCAGAGCGAGATACCGTGCGCGTCCGCGTACGTCTGGAGCCGCGCGATGGTCGTGTCGCCGATCCCGCGCCGCGGCTTGTTCGCGATCCGCATCAGGGAGACCGCGTCGTACGGGTTGTCGATCACCTGGAGATACGCGATCACGTCCTTGACCTCGGCGCGCTCGTAGAACCGCGGCCCGCCGATCACCTGGTACTGGATCGCCTGACGCACGAGCACGTCCTCGAGCACGCGCGACTGCGCGTTCGTCCGGTAGAAGACCGCGATCTCGGCGCCGCTGAAGTCCTCCTCGACGAGCCGCGCGATCTCGGCGGCGACGAACCGCGCCTCCGCGTGCTCGTCCTCGACCTCGATCACGTGCACCGGCTCGCCCTCGCCGAGCTCGGACCAGAGCTCCTTCGGCTTGCGCTCGCGGTTGTTCGCGATGACCGCGTTCGCGCCGCGCAGGATCGTGTTCGTGGAGCGGTAGTTCTGCTCGAGCGGGATCACGCGCGTCCCGGCGAAGTCGGCCTCGAACTCCATGATGTTGCGGATGTCCGCGCCGCGGAAGGCATAGATGGACTGGTCCGGATCGCCGACGGCGAACAGGTTCATGTTCTTTTCGGCCATGAGCTGCAGGAACCGGTACTGCGCGTGGTTCGTGTCCTGGTACTCGTCGACGAGGATGTAGCGGAACGCTGTCTGCCACTTCTCGCGCGCCTCGGGGAAGTTCTCGAGCAGCTGGACGGTGAGGAAGAGCATGTCGTCGAAGTCGACGGCGTTCGAGGCGAACAGGCGGCGCTGGTAGAGGTCGTACACGTCCGCGACGGTCTGGTCGTAGAAGGACGAGACACGCTGGCGGTACTCCTCGGGGCCGACGAGGTTGTTCTTCGCGGTCGAAATCTGCGAGTGGATGCCGCGCGGGACGAAGCGCTTCGGGTCCCGCTCGAGCTCCTCGAGGCACGCCTTCGTCAGCCGGACCTGGTCGGCCTGGTCGTAGATCGTGAAGTTCGTCCGGTAGCCGAGACGAGGCGCCTCCCGGCGGAGGATGCGCCCGCACGCGGAGTGGAAGGTCAGGATCCAGATCGAGCGGGCGACGCCGCCGAGCATGTCCTCGAGCCGCTCGCGCATCTCGCCCGCGGCCTTGTTCGTGAACGTGATCGCGAGGATCTCCTGCGGCTTGACGCCGATCGCGTTGATCAGGTGCGCGACGCGGTGCGTGAGGACACGGGTCTTCCCGGAGCCGGCGCCCGCCACGACTAGAAGCGGCCCTTCCGTGGTCAGTACGGCCTCCCTCTGCGCAGGGTTGAGGTCGGCGAGATACGCCTCGGGCGACTGCACTGCCATGTCGAGCGACTTTAGCGGCGGAGGCCGAGATAGCGGCCCAGGGCTGCGAAGCCAACGAGGCAGGCGAGCGCCTCGGCGGTCCCGTTGACCGCGCCGTCGAACGGATCGCCCTGGATGGCTGCCACGAGGAAGACGACCAGCCCCAGGCCGACGGCGACGAGACCGGCGAAGCGCCAGGGTTCCGTGCGCCCGAAGCCGAGGTCGTCGAACAGGTCGCCGGCGTCGCCCGCGACACGGGGCTTCAGATGAGCGGCGACGGTAGCCGGGAGCGCGGCGAGCAGAAGGAGCGGCATGGCGATTGCGACGCCGACGAGGGTGAGCGCGACCCACCAACCCGCGCTCTCATGGCGCAGCTCGAGCGCGAGCACGCCGAGCGCGACCATCGTGACGATGCCGAAGGCGAGCGCGATCCCGGTTCGACGGTTGATCACGCGCAGCTCGGCGCTCGGCAGCACGATCGCACGCCGACGCAGCGCGCGGACGAGCGCGAGCGAACCGGCCACGAAGGAGACCTGTGGCGCGAGGATCACGGCCACGAGCGCGAGCTGAGCCAGCAGCGGCCACGTATCGGGCGCCGGGTGGCCGGCGAACGATGCGCCGATGAACGACGCTGCGTAGACGGCGCCGGCGATTCCGAGAGCGACGAACGCTCTCACCGCAGCCCGCCGGGACGTTCGCGCTCCAAGCTCCGCGGCGAAGCCGTTCGCGACCTCCGCCGGAGTCCCGAAGCGATCGAGCGCGCCGTCGTCGGAGCGGAGGTGATCCTCACACTCGGCGAGGATCCTCCGCCGCAGCCGAGAGGGGATGCCGACGTCGACGAGCTCGAGGTCGAGCGCTTCGAGGTAGCGATCGATCACGTGACAACCGCCTCCATGGCGTGCGCGAACACCTTCCAGTCGTCTCTCTCCTTAGCTAGCTCCGAGCGTCCGCGCTTCGTCAGCTCGTACACGCGGCGGCGCCGCCCTGCCGCTGTCATCCAACTGCTCGAGAGCAGGCCCGCCGCCTCGAGCCGATAGAGCGCCGGGTACACCGTGCCCTCGGCGAGATCGAAGGCGCCCTCGCTCAACCCGCGCAGTTTCTCGACAACGCCGTACCCGTGGAGCGGCCCCGCCCGGAGCGTGGACAGGAGGAGCAGGTCGACGTGGCCTTTCAATACCTCGGATCGCAAAGTATTGCCAGTCTAGGCTTCGCGAGCGCTCTCGTCAAGGCTAGGTTTCGGCCGTGGCGTACGCGTACGGCTCGATCGACGAGATGGGCGACGGAGTCTTCCGCAAGGTGCGCCGCGAGCTGGGCGTGACTGCATTTGGCGTCAACGCGCTCGTGCTCGTGCCGGGAACGGTCAGTCGCCCCCATTTCCACGACGAGCAGGACGAGCTCTACTTCGTGCACCGCGGCCGCGCGCGCTTCGACGTCGGCGGCGACTCGTTCGAACTGATGCCGGGCGGGGTCGTGCATATCGAGTCGAGCACGCCGCGGCGCATCACGAGCATCGGCGAGGAGGACCTCGTCATGCTCGTCGTCGGGGCAAAGGATGGCTATATCGGCCGCGACGGTCACCCCGCCCCGCCCGACGCGTTCTAGCCTGTCGCCTCCTCGAGCGCCCGTTCGAGCCACCCGACGGCCGCCTCGAGCGCGCTTGGATCGGCCGACTTGACGACGACCTCGACCGTGGCGCCGTCTTCGTGAAACTTCGGGTACGAGCCGACGAGCACGCCCGGGTAACGGTCGCCCATCGCCTCGAGCACGCCGACGATCCTGGCCTCGGTCGTCTCGTATGTCCGGCGCCACGACGTGATCGGCCGCTCCGTTTCCAGCTCGGGCGTGATCGTGGCGAACATGGCCTTCATCTCGGCCGGCAGCCCGGGCATGACGTAGACGTTGCCGACGACGAAGCCGGGAGCGCCGCCGAGCGGGTTGTCCAGAGGACGCGCCCCAGCGGGGAGGTTCGCCCACCGGGCCGCGTACTCCGGATCCGAGGGAAAGCGCGAGCGCAGGCTGGCGGCGAGTGCCTCGACCTCGCCCTGCGGGGCCTCGAATGCGGCCGCGATCGCCTCGCGGGTGATGTCGTCGGGCGTCCCGCCGAGACCGCCCGTGACGAGCACGATGTCCGCTCGAACGGACTCGGTGCGGACGAACTCCGCGACGCGGTCGATCTCGTCCGGGAGCGACGCCATCAGCGTGACGACCACGCCGAGCTCCTCGAGCTCGTGCGCAAGCCAGGCCGCGTTGGTGTTCACGGTGTCGCCGGAGAGGAGCTCGTTCCCGATCGTGACGATCGACGCGGTGACCCGGCCGCCCATGTGGCCGAGCCTAACTAAGAAGGGTTTGGCGGAGCATGGTCTGTGCCGCCGGGGCACGCTGCTCGCCCCGAGGCCGGGTCCTCAGTCGCCCCGGTAGTGATGACTACCGGAGCTCCCTGCGTCCGCGACCTCGAAACGACCATCGCACCCCGGCGACGAGCAATGCCCCGCCAAACCCTTCAGCGGGAACGGCTTACGAGCCAGCGCAGGAAGCACCTGCGAGGTGACCCAGACGGGCGTCACGGCGTAGCGCTTCGAGTAGCGGTAGCTCCCGTCGGCGCGGCGCAGGCTCTCGAGGTAGCGGAAGGCTCGGCGCCCCGGCTGCTTCTTCGCGGCGACGAACGCCTGGATCGCCCATGCGGTCGACTGCGCGTCGGAGGAGCGGCCGGGCACGAGCGCGAACCCGCCGTCGGGGCGTTGGAGCCTGCGCAGGTAGGCGAGGCCGCGTTTGATCTCGCGCGCGCGAGGACCTAGACCGGACGCCCTCAGCGCCTGGACCGCCGCCGCCGTGTCGTTCGAGTCCGACGCGCCACTCGGGTACCACGACCAGCCGCCGTTCGGGCGCTGGGCTCCTCGAAGGTAACGGAGGCTCACCCCGGCCGGACGGCCCGCAGCTCTGAGTGCGAGGACGCCCCACATCGTCGAGTTGACGAGCGTCCCGATGCGGCCGTTGGGGCCGCGCATGCTCTCGAGCCGCGAGATGAGGGCGCTCGTGTCGCGCCCGAGCGCCTGCAGCGCGAGGATGCGCAGCGCTACGTCGTTGGCGGTCGTCGCCGGGGCTCCGGAGAGGTAGTCGGCCGGCGAGCGGTCCGGTGCCTTCCCGGCTGCCTGCAACCCGAGCACGGCCCAGGCGGTCAGGTTCGGGTCCGAGCTCTGCCCGGCTTCGGCGAAGCCCCCGTCGGGCTGCTGGTGCCCTGCGACGAAATCCCCGGGGGACGCGGTGAGTGCGAGGGCAACGGCAGCGACGGCCAGCTTCAGGCCCACACGACCTCCGTTCGCATCCGCCGGGCATAGCGTTCGAGCAGCCGGCGCAGCTCGGGCCCGATCGCAATCGCGATCACGACGTTGCCCACCGCGTGCGCCATGTCGAACCAGATCCCCTGCGCGAAGACCACCGTGAACGCCTGCCACGTGTGGGGCCAGAAGCTCACCCAGAGCCAGACGTCCATCAAGGCGCTGAATGCGAAGCCGAGGACGAAGCAGACGGCGGCGAACGGGATCCGGCCGCGAATCATCGGGGCGAGAAGGGCGCCCGCGACGCCGCACGCTCCCCAGGCGAGCATCTGCCACGGCGTCCAGGGTCCCTGCCCGAGGAAGAAGTTCGACGCCAGTGCCGCGACCGCTCCGGTCGCAAAGCCGGCCCGCGCACCGAGCGCCGCCCCGGCTGCGACGGTGATCACCGTCACCGGCTGCACGCCCGGAACGGCAACGAACAGCACGCGCCCGGCAGCCGCGACCGCAGCGAGCGTCGCCACGAGCGCGATCTCCTTCGAGGCGTTGGGGCCCGTCTCGAGCCAGGCCGCGCCGGCGACGAGCAGTCCGCTCGCCGCGAGCAGCAGCGGCAGACCGGACCGGGCCGGGTCGATCGCCACCCAGGTGGCCGCCGCGAGAGCGGCTGCGCAGGCCCCGAGCGCAGCGAGCCTAGGCACGTGCGAGCTCTCTGGACTCGAGGTGGACGACCCGGTCGGCGACGTCGCCGGCGAATACGAGATCGTGCGTGACGACCAGGGTCGCGCGGTTCGCCGACTCGCGCCGGAGGATCCTGGCCAGCTCGTCCTTGCGCGGCGGGTCGACTCCTCTCGTCGGCTCGTCGAGAACGAGGACGTCCGGCTCGGCGACGAGGACGCTGGCCAGGGCGAGCCGTTCGCGCTCGCCGCTCGAGAGGTCGCGCGGGTGCCGCCGCTCGAGGGCCGCGAGGCCGACGCGCGCGAGTGCCTGTCGCGCGCGGACGAGATCGCCTCCGACCGCAAGCGACGCCTCGCGCTCCACGCGCTCCGTGACGAGGTAGCGGCCGGGGTCCTGGGACAGATAGCAGATTCTCCCGTGCCGCTCGATGCTGCCCGCATCGGGCTCGACGAGCCCGGCGACGAGCTTCGCCAGCGTGGTCTTGCCGATCCCGTTGCGACCCGTCAGCGCGACGATCTCGCCGCGACGCAGCTTTAGCGACGCCCCGTTGAGGGCCTGCGCGGATCCATACGAAAAGCTCGCGTCGTCGACGCTGACCAGGAGCTCTCCCTGTCCCCCACCTCCTCTAGGAATCGCTGGCGACCGCGGGAGATACGCAGGCTCGAGCAGGCCCAGAGCCTTGTCGCGGGGCGCGTCGAGGGTCACCCCGCCGTCTTCGACGAACAGCACGCGGTCACAGCGCTCGAGCGGGAGTGTCGGCCGCTGCTCGGAGACCACGACCGCCGAGCCGAGCTCGCATGCGAGGTCGAGGATCGCCTCCGCGCCTTCGGGGTCGAGCTGCGAAGTCGGCTCGTCGAGGAGGAGCAGCGAGGGCCCGGCCGCGAGCACCGCGGCCAGGCACACGCGCTGGAGCTCCCCGGCCGAGAGCGTCTCGGTTCGCCGCTCTGCCAGGCGCGCGATGCCCACGTCGGCGAGCGCGCCGTGCACCTGCGGCCAGATCTCTGCCGGAGGCGCGCCGAGGTTCTCGAGCCCGAAGGCGACCTCGTTCTCGACTCGGCCGAAGACGATCTGATCCTCGGGGTCCTGAAACAGCGAGGCGACCTCGTCGGCGAGGTCAGCGGGGCGGAAACGGCGCGTGTCGCGCCCGGCCACCTCGACACGGCCCTCGAAGCGGCCGCCGTGGAAATGCGGAACGAGCCCGGCGAGCGCCCGAAGGAGCGTCGACTTCCCCGAGCCCGACGGCCCGAGCAGCGCCACGACCTCGCCCGGCTCGACACGGAACGAGACATCGGTCAACGCGGGCTCGTCCGCGTCGGGATAGGCGAACGTCAGCCGCTCGACCTGCGCTAGAGCCATACCGCCCCCGCGCAGAGGAGGACTGCGGCGACGATCGCGAGGCGGTCGAGACGGGTCCACGGCGCCCCAGGCGCGCGCGTTCGACCCGCCCGCCCGAAGCCGCGCGCCTCCATCGACTCGGCGAGGCTGAGCGCGCGCTCCAGCGAGCCGGAGAGGACGGGCGAGAGCAGGCGCGCGTGCCCGCGGATCCCGTCGACGTGCACTCCGCGCCCGCGCAGCGCCTCGACGAAGCCTGCCGCGTCGCGCTCCAGCGTCGGCACGAGCCTCGTGGCGAGGCCGACCGCAAGCACCGAGCGCCGCGCGAAGCCGGCGGACTGAAGCAGGCGGTCGAGGTCGAGCAGGAGCGCGTACGCGGCGAAGGCGAGGCCGACGGCTGCGAGCCGCAGCGCCTGGATCCCCGCCGCG
>JBKPQP010000082.1:0-3229 GCA_046734155.1 Actinomycetota bacterium
CGAGCGCAGCAGCTCGACTCCGGTGACCGTCTGCAGCTCGCCGCTTCCCTGGTGAAGCTGCAGCTCGACGTGGCTGAGCGGCTCGAGCCGCGCGCCGAACCGCGACTTCGTCTTGCGCACGCCTTTCGCGACCGCACCGACACGACCGCGGTCGCGCGTGTACAGGTGCAGCACGCGATCGGCTTCCCCGAGACGGAACGAGCGGAGCACGACCGCCTCGGTCGTGTACGAGCGACCGGCCATCCCGCTCAAGTGTAGGGCCGGGCCAGGCCGGGAATCGGCGCGGCTGCAAGCCGTTTCAACCGTCAATGGCCAGGATCCAGATGTACACGACCCGCTGGTGCGGGTACTGCGTCCGCGCGAAGACCCTGCTCGAGTCGCGAGGGATCTCGTTCGAGGAGATCTCGCTGGACGACGACCCGGACTTCCGTCGGCGCCTGCTCGACCTGACCGGGGGGTGGACCGTGCCGCAGATCGTCATCGACGGCCGCCCGATCGGCGGCTACACCGAGCTCTGGCAGCTCGACCGCAGTGGCGAGCTCGAGCGTCTAGCGGCATGAAGAAGGCGGGGCTTTTCGCCCCGCCTCCAACTTGACCCAACTGTCCTCGAAGGTTCGCTTATCGCCGCTTCGACCTGCTTTCAAACGCCTATGCGTACCCGTTGTGCGAAGGGTTTCGCAAGCGCTGGCACACTGGGCAAAACCAGGTTCCGCGGCCCGCTGCGCGGATCTTCTCGATTGGGCGGCCGCACCTCGGGCACGGCTCTCCCTCCCGCCCGTAGACCTTGAACTCGTGCTGCATGCGCCCGGCTCCGCCGTCGGGGGTGCGGTAGTCGCGAAGCGTTGCGCCCTGGCGCTCGATGCCCGCCTTGAGCGCAGCGCGGATGCCACGGTGGAGGGCGCGGAGCTCGGCGAGGTCCAGGTCACCGGCCGGCTGCTGGGGGTGGATGCGCGCCCTCCAGAGTGCCTCGTCGGCGTAGATGTTCCCGACGCCCGCGATGCGCCGCTGGTCGAGGATCGCCGCCTTCACCGGCGCGCGCCGGTTCGCGAGTGCCTCGCCGAGGCGCTTCGTCGTGAACGGCGCAGCCAAGGGCTCCGCGCCGAGACGCGCGGCCAGGTACGGCTCGACCTCGTCTGGCTCAGCCAGGAGCCAGGTTCCGAAGCGCCGGACGTCGCGGTACACGACGTCCGACCCGTCGTCTAGATTGACAACGGCACGCCGATGCGGGTCGGCCGCGAGCGGCGTCCCGCGCCTGACGTGCAGAACGTTCCCCGTCATCCGGAGGTGGAGCAGGAGAGCCCGACCAGTCTCGAACCGAACAATCAAATACTTGCCACGGCGATCGACGGCTTTGACGCGCTCGCCCTCCAGTTCCGCTGCGATCTCGACCCGGTCGAACGGGCGCGTCAGCCGCGGATCGAAGATCTCGACGCGCTCGAAGGTACGGCCCAGGAGCACCGGCTCGAGCCGGCGACGGACGGTCTCGACTTCTGGAAGCTCAGGCACCGCACCAGGGTAGTCGGCGGCATCCGGGTGGACGTGCCTGGCTGGGCCGTGGGCCGCAGCGCTTAGGCGAGCACGTCGAGAACGACCGACCGCTGCGGCGGCGGGTCGTCCGCGATCGTGTACGCGGCGGCGACCTCACGGGCCGCCTCTTCGGCGGCAGCGTTGCTCGCAGCGTGGATCTCCGCCAACGGCTCGCCGGCTGTGATCCTGTCCCCGCGCTTGCCGAGGCAGACGACCCCAACGCTGTGGTCGATCGTTTCGTCCTTCGTGCGGCGGCCGGCGCCGAGGTGCAGGGCCGCCTGCCCGACCGCGACCGCGCCGAGCGCGCTCACGTAGCCCTCGCGATCGGCTTCGACCGTGCGGACCACAGGGGCAACCGGGAGTACGTCTTCGCTGGGGTGGCCGCCCTGCGCGCTGATCCACCGCTCGTACGCTTCGTAGGCGGTGCCGTCCGCGATTGCTTGCATCGCGCGCACGCGCCCCTCGTCCACGTCGATGCCGAGGTCCGAGACGGCGAGCAGTCGCGAGCACGCAGCCAGGACGAGCTCGAGGAAGTCGGCCGGGCCCTCGCCGCGAACGGTCGCGATCGCCTCACGGATCTCCAGCGCGTTCCCCACGGCGCTCCCGAGCGGCTGGTCCATGTCGGTCAGGAGGCAGACGACCTCACGACCAGCGCGACCGCCGAGATCGATCATCGCCTCCGCGAGCGCACGGGCGTCGTCGAGCGACTTCATGAAGGCGCCGTCTCCGACCTTGGCGTCGATCACGATCGCGTCGGCTCCGCCGGCGATCTTCTTCGACATGATGCTCGCCGCGATCAGCGAGTAGTTGTCGACCGTCGCCGTGACGTCGCGAAGCGCGTAGAGCTTCTTGTCGGCCGGGACGAGGTCCGCGCTCGCGCCGATGATCGCCATCCCGGCATCCTTGACCTGCCCGATGAACTCGTCGGTCGAGAGCTCGACCCGGAACCCGGGGATCGATTCGAGCTTGTCGAGCGTCCCGCCGGTGTGCCCGAGGCCGCGGCCGCTCATCTTCGCGAACGGTACGCCGCAGGCGGCGACGATCGGTCCGACGGCGATCGACGTCTTGTCTCCCACGCCGCCGGTCGAGTGCTTGTCGACGACCTTGCGGCCGAGAGCCGAGTGGAGGTCGACCGTGTCGCCGGTCGCGATCATGGCCTCCGTCAGGGCGTACGTCTCTGCGCTCGTCAAGCCGCGGAAGAAGATCGCCATCGCGAGCGCGGCCATCTGATAATCCGGCACGTCGTCACGCGCGTAGCCGAGCATCAGCTCGTTCCATTCCTCTGCGAGCAACGCGCCGCCGTCGCGCTTCCGCTCGATCAGCTCCGCAGGCCGGATCATCGCTCCGCCACGAACACCGTCGCGTGGGCACCTGCGCGTAACGGCCCTTCGAACTCGGGCAAGGGCCGCGGCACCTGAGCACTGAAGATGGTCGAGTCGACGTACTCGTGAACCGCTGCGGCGTCGGGGAAGACGAGCTGGGCATCGACGTCCTCGCGCCGCACGCTGCGGAAGTGGCGGGCGAGCTGCTCCGCACCGTTTTCCCGCGAGAACGGCCGCTCCGCCTTCTGGTAGCCGACGAGCCGCCAGACCTCGGCCATGTGGTCCTCTCCGATCGTGACGGCGACGAGCCTGCCACCGGGCTCGAGAACGCGCTTGAGCTCCGACAACGCCCGGTCGAGATTCTCCACGTGGTAGAGCAT
>JBKPQP010000083.1:0-6282 GCA_046734155.1 Actinomycetota bacterium
CAGCGAGAGCTTCTTGTACGACGGATACGTCGGCGGAAGGACGTTCTCGGTCGGACGGCCGAGACCGCCCCAGACGAGCGTCTGCAGCGCCTTGCGGTCGATCGCCCAGTTGACGGCCTGCCGGACCTTCAGCTTGTTGAACGGCGGCTCGTTTTGGTTCATCCAGAAGTAGTACGTGTTCGCCGTCTTGCGAAGGAGCAGCTTGCCCCTGCTCTTGGCGTCCGCGATCCGGTCAGGCGGGATCGCCGCGTTCGAGTAGTCGGCCTGGCCGTTGATCACGCGCTGTGTCGCCGCGTCCGCATCCCCGACGAGCTGGACGTCGATCGTGTTCGGGTTGCCCTTGGGGATGTACTTCGTCGGCTTGAAGTACGGGTTGCGCGCCATCGTGAAGCTGCGGTTCGGGTCGTAGTTCGTGAACTTGTACGGCCCGGTTCCCGGGATCGATCCGTTCTGGATCGACGGGTCCGTAGTCGGGGGCACCGGAGCCGCGAACAGCAGCGCGAGAATCGTCAGGAAGTCGCCTCGCGGCGAGGCCAGCCTGATCGTGATCGTTCGCTTCGCGTTGTTTGCGGTGATTCCGGAGATGTCTCCGCCCGGCGTCGGGTTCTTCGAATAAGCCTCGGCTCCGGCGATATCGGTGTAGAAGCCCACACCCTGGCCCTGGGCGAGGAATCCACGCTTGATCGCAAATTCGAAGTCAGTGGCCTTGACGGAGACTCCGTTCGAGTACTTCAAGCCCTTGCGGAGCTTGAACTTGTACACCTTGCCGTTCCGCGAGACGGATGGCAGGGACTGAGCCAGGCCTGGCACGAGCTTGTAGCCAGCCGGCCCGTCCACGTGCCGGTACGTCAAGAGCGTCTCGTAAACGTTCCACATCGCCCACCACGACTGGCCCGTGTAGGCCTGCTGGGGATCGAGGTAGTCGATCGTGTCGAGCACTGCACGCAGGGTTCCGAACGCCTGCGGATTCTTTTGAGAGACCTTGGCGCCGTTCGCCGCGACACCGTGTGCCGCGACCATCAGCGAGACCCCAGTCGCGAGCGCCATGACGCTCACCAATGGTCTCCAGTGTCGCTTCCTGCCCATCACACCTCCCGGTTCACGTTTCCTCGGATACTGCTCAGACGTGGAATCTTGGCAGAAGTTGCGAGATTGTGAAAAGCGGTTCCGATCTTTTTCGCACAGACCGGCAGGAAGCTCCGGGCCAGCGGCGAAGAGTCGCGACTCAGAAGGAGGAGCGCCGTTAGCCTACGAGGTCAGGGTTTCTTGGTGTCGTGGCCTACACCAGCCGATCGCGAGCAGCTGCGTCGTCGCGTGCTCGCGTTCGCCGGAATCTGGTTCCTCGCGACCGGAACGCTGGCCGCTGCAGGCATCTTCGCCCCGCTCCTCATCTCGTTAGCCGTCCTCGTCCTTGGCGGCTGCGCTGCGGGAGGATTCTGGATCTTCCGCAGCTACCAACTGCAGCTGGGACGAGGCGCGCGATCGGCTCTCACCACGCTCGAGCGCGCGTTGAAGAAGTCAGAGGCGCGCCTCGACGAGCTCAAGCTCGGGCGGCACGTGAAGCATGCTGCAACCCAGGCCTCTCATCGCGCCCGCACGCTTCTGGAGGTTCGCCCGCGAGCGCCAGAACTTGTCGATCGGCGACAGCGCGCGCTGCGCCTCGAGGAGCTCGGGCTCGGGCGGCACGTGAAGCACGCTGCGAGTCTTGCCTCTCATCGCGCTCGCACGCTTCTGGAGGTTCGCCCGAGGGATCCGGAACCGGTCGATCGGCGACAGCACGCACTGCGCCTCAACGAGCGCGGAGCTCAGCTTCGGCGCGAGGGCGAGTACGAGCAGGCTGCCGAGCAGCACCGAGCAGCTCTCACGATCGCCCGCGAGCTGCAGGACAAAAGCATGGAGGCGCTGACTCTCAACAACCTCGCTCTGGCCGTCGTCCACACCGGTGGCGTCCCGACGGCCGTTCAGCACTTCGAAGAGGCACTCGTCCTGCTGCGGGAGCTCGGGGACGAGGAGCACGAGGGGCAGGTGATCGCGAACCTCGGCTTCGTCCGCCATCGCCAGGGCCGGGACGAAGACGCCGCGACCCTCCTCAGCGAAGCACTCGACAAGCTTCCACCCGAGTCTCCCGCCTACAGGCACGTCGAGAAGCAGCTCCGTCGCGCCAGCTGACGCGGGCTCGGGCGTGACAATTCGCATCACGGCGGCGTATGTTCAGCGCGTGCGTAGTACTCGCTTGCGGTCGGCGCTGACGGCGACGGCGCGGCGGCGTGCTACGACACCGCCGATGCCCTCGGATTCCTGGTCGAAGCCGTTGAGCCGCCGGCGATGATGCCGCCGACCGACTTCACGCTGTAACCGTTAGACGACCGCGACCGAGCTGAGCTCGCGCAGCGCGGACAGGCGGGCCAGCGCCTGCGCCTCGAGCTGCCGGACGCGCTCGCGCGTCAGGTCGAGTTCGTGCCCGATCGCCTCGAGCGTCCACGGTTCGCCCTCGAAGCCGAAGCGCAGCTCGAGGATCCGCCGCTCCCGCTCGGGGAGAGCGTCGAGCGCCTTGCGCACGCCCTGGCGGCGGAGCGACTCCTCCGCCTCGTCGAACGGATCAGCGGCTTCGCGGTCCGCGAAGAGGTCGCCGAGCTCGCCCTCGTCGTCCGAGCCGACCGTCTGGTTCAGCGAGACCGACGCGTGTGCCGCGCCGAGCGCCTCGTCGACGTGCTGCATCGGCAGGCCCGTCGCCTCGGCCAGCTCGTCCTTCGTGGCCTCGCGGCCGAGCTCGACCTCGAGCCGGCGCGCGGCGCGCGAGAGCTTCTGCTGCCGCTCGACCACGTGCACCGGGACGCGGATCGTCCGCGCGTGGTTCGCAACGGCGCGCTGCACCGACTGGCGGATCCACCAGGTCGCGTACGTCGAGAACTTGAAGCCGCGGCGCCAGTCGAACTTCTCGACGGCGCGGTTCAGCCCAAGGGTTCCCTCCTGGATCAGGTCGAGGAACGGAACGCCGAGCCCGCGGTAGCCCTTCGCGATCGACACGACAAGCCGCAGGTTGGACTCGATCATTCGGCGCTTGGCGAGCATGTCGCCGCGCTCGATCGCCTTCGCGAGCGTGACCTCCTCGGAAGCGGTCAGCAGCTTGTGGCGGCCCACGTCGGCGAGGAACAGCTGCAGCGAGTCCGCTGAGCCCACGATCACGTCCGGATCGGGGACCTTCTGCTCGGGCTGCGCCGGCTTCGCGTCCTCCTCGGACCGTGGATCGTTGACCTCGAGGCCGATCGCCTCCAGTTCCCGCGTCAGCTGCTCGACGTCAGCGTCGTCGAGGTCGTGCTCGAGCGCGAACGCCTCGAGCTCGGTCGGCTCGACGTGGCCGCGCTCTTCGGCGGCCTCGACCAGGGAGCGGGCTCCCTCGGTCTCCAGTAGCTCCGAAATCTGCTGGTGCGTCAACTGCGGTTCCTCTCGCTTTTCTACTTTCCCGGTTTCCTGCACTGTAAGACGGCGTCCGGTCATCGAATTCATCGAATTCTTACTGTAGGCCGCGTTTCCTGGTCGTTCCAGTGGAAGCGGCCCGCTACTGCGGCTTGTTGCGAAAAACGAGTGCTCGTACCTGCTTATTCCGTTGCGGCGGGCTCTTTGGATCTTGCCCGAGCGGGAAACTCGAACTCGACCTTGCCCTCATCATTCAAGACGAGCCGCGCACGAAAAGGTTTGCCCGCTCTGGAGCGGAAGCCTGACAGAACTTCCTTCGTCTTGCCTTCTTCAAGAAGCTGCCTCGCGACCTCGGGTGTCAGGGTGCGGCCGGCGACCCGCTTCCAGATGACGAACCCGCAGCCCGTCTCCTCGCGGGACTTCCAGCTCGTGCAGCCGTAGGCCTTCGCGTTCTCGCGGATGATCTCGCCGGTCTCTGCGCCGCAGCGCGGGCAGAGGCCGAGCTCGACGCGCTCGGGGCGGAGCTTCTCCTTGTCCAGGGCCTCGATCGCCTTGACGGTCGACTCGGTGAACTCCTCGATGCCCTTGATGAAGTCGGCCTTGGCGCCATTGCCGTGCTCGATGTCGCCGAGCTGCTTCTCCCAGTCGCCGGTCAGCTCCGGCGAGGTGAGCTTGTTCTCCTCGAGCATCGTGATCACCTGGAGCCCCTTCGGAGTCGGCATCAGATCCTTGCCGCCGCGCTCGATGTATTCGCGACGGATGAGCGTCTCGATCGTCTCGGCGCGCGTGGCCGGAGTGCCGAGCCCGCGCTCCTTCATCGCCTCGCGCAGCTCCTCGTCGTCCACGAACTTGCCGGCGGTCTCCATCGCGGAGAGGAGCGTTGCCTCCGTGTAGCGCGGCGGCGGCCGCGTCTCCTTGGCCTCGCTCTCGGCGGAGAGGACCTTGACCTGCTGACCCTTCTCGAGCGGTGGCAGCTCGGCGCTTTCGGAATCCTCTTCCTTGCCCGCTCCGTTCGCGTCGGCCTCCACCCCGTAAACGCCTCGCCAGCCGGCCTCGAGCGTGACCTTGCCGCGCGTGCGGAAGCGCTCGTCCTCGACGACGGTGACGACCGTCGTGCGCGCATAGCGGGCAGGCGGATGGAACACGGCCAGGAAGCGGCGGGCGACCAGGTCGAAGATGCGGCGCTCGTCGGGCGAGAACTCGCTCACGTCGTGCTCGACGTCGGTCGGGATGATCGCGTGGTGGTCGTCGACCTTCGCGTCGTTCACGACCCGGGCGAGCGGCAGCGAGTCGAGCTTGAGCACAAACTGCGCCGCGCTCGCGTACTCGGGGATGTCGACCAGCGTTCCAGCGGTCGACTTGAGCTGCGGCACGAGGTCGCCCGAGAGCCAGCGGGAGCTCGTTCGCGGGTAGGTAATCGCCTTTTTGCCCTCGTAGAGTGACTGCGCAGCCTGCAGTGTTCGGCGGGCCGAGAACCCGAAGCGGCGGTTCGCGTCGCGCTGGAGCGAGGTCAGGTCGTAGAGAAGTGGCGCGCGCTCGGACTGCTCCTTGCGCTCGACCGACTCGACCGTCCCGGTCTTGCCGGTGACCTTGGTGACGATCTCCTCGGCGCGCTCGGCCTCCTTCAGCCAGGTCTCCTGACCGGTCGGCGTGTCCTTGTCGTCGGCGTTGATCGGGTCGAACCAGAGGCCTTCGTAACGCGGGTCGAAGCTCGCGTGGACAAGCCAGTACGGCTCAGGGACGAACGCCTGGATCTCGCGCTCGCGCTGAACGATGATCGCGAGCGTCGGCGTCTGGACACGGCCCAGCGAGACGACGCCGCCGACCCATGCGCGGCCGCGGATGGTCGCGGCACGGGTCGCGTTCATGCCGACGAGCCAGTCGGCCTCGGATCGCGCCCGGGCCGCCGACTCGAGCGGCCCGAGCTGTTCGCCGGGCCGAAGCTGCTCGAACCCGTCGCGGATCGCCTGCTTCGTCATCGAGCTGATCCAGAGGCGGTCGACCGGCTTCGGCGCGTCCGGGCTCGTCGGCGCGGTGCCGAAGACGGACTCGTACAGGTACGCGAAGATCAACTCACCCTCGCGGCCGGCGTCGCACGCGTTCACGACGCGGTCGATGTCGTCGCGCTTCAGGAGCTGCTCGACGAGCTTCAACTGCTTCTTCGACTTCGCGTCGCGAGGAACGAGCTTGAACCCGTTCGGCGGCACGATCGGCAGGTCGGCCATCCGCCACTTCTTCCATTTCTCGTCGTACTCCTCGGGCTCGGCGAGCTGGACGAGGTGGCCGACGGCCCAGGCGATCACGTTGTCGTCCGACTCGAGGAAGGTCGGCTCGTCCTTCGTAGCCTTCTTCCGCTTGGGATCGAGGTCGGCGAGCGTCCGCTTCTGGAACACGCCGTCCAGCGCGGTCGCGATGTCGCGGCCGACAGAGGGCTTCTCGGCGATGATGAGCGTCTTCATTCGGTCTCGGACCTTACCCCCGGTTGTCAACCTCACCGTTCTACTTCCTGGCAGGAATCGTCACCGGGCCGCCGGTGCGGCTGATCTTTCGTCTCCGGGCCAGCGGGAAGGAAAACATTCCACGCGAAGGCGGCTTTGTCCTCTCCGCGAACCACCTCTCGAACGTCGATCCATGGGCGTTGGGCTGGCCGTTGTTCCCCCATCGGCAGCTCCGGTTCATGGCGAAGGCAGAGCTGTTCCGGTTTCCGCTCACCCCGATCATCAAGGGCGCCGGAGCTTTCCGGGTGCGGCGGGGGCAGGGCGACGCGGAGGCGATCGGGATCGCCGTCGAGCTCGCGCGCGAAGGCGAGGTCGTGGTGATCTTTCCCGAGGGCACGCGACGCAAGAAGGGGCTCATGAAGACGCG
>JBKPQP010000084.1:0-6776 GCA_046734155.1 Actinomycetota bacterium
GGGCAGCCGTACTGCTTGCTGCAGTCCGGGCGGTTGCTCGGCCAGTCCGGCGCGAGCCACGTGCGGCGGTTCAGATCGGACCGGACTCGCCCCAGATAACTCTCGGCTCCGGAGTCGTGCCAGTCGCCCGAATACCAGGATCCGACGCAGCCCCAGATGTCGCCGGCCGCGTAGTTCCCTTCGCTCCGCAGCCAGTGCTCCCAGCCCTCGTAGCAGCCGCGAAGGTAGGAGCCGATGTAGTCGACCGCGAAGGCGGTCGAGTTGCGGCTGAAGGGGAAGGTGCCGTTCTGGTTGTCCGGCATCCTCCCCCAGGAAGGCGCCTGCCACGACTTGATGCCCACGATCGAGAACGTTTGCGGGCACAGGCCGCTCCCGAAGTCGCGCTGGTAGTCGTAGCCGTAACGCGCGATGGCGTTGCAGAAGACAACACTGGCGGCGCTCGACGAGTCGAAGAAGTCGCCGCAGCTGTAGTACTTGACGCAGCGGCCCGAGGGATACGTTTCGTACTGGTACCAGGTCGACTCCTCATCGGCGATCGCGCGCAGAGTGTTGTCGGGGAGCCCCCACTTGCACGCGGCCCACTGGAAGATCTCGTCGGTCGTTCCCGTGAACTGGCCGTCGACCCTCGGCAGGAGCCATGTGTCCCAGCGCTTGTCGTAGCTGTCGCCGCCCGCCAGCGGGCGCTCGGCGAACGCCCTGTGCACGGCGCTCGGGTTGGGGACGATGTGGTTCCGCTTCGTGTTGTCGCGGCGCGGCTCCCAGGTCGAGCGGTGGATGAGCCCCGCGCAGGCGGCCCCGCTCGGCAGGTGTGACCACGTGCCGACGGGCTGAAGGTCGAAGTAGCCGCCGCTCGGAGGCGGCCCTTTCGTCGGCGCGGCGCTCTTCGTCACGGCCACGGTCGCCCGGGAATGTGCGGATCTCGAGCCGCCCCGGTTCGACGCGGTGACGACAAGACGGATGCGGTAACCGACGTCTCGGGCGCGGATTGGGTACTTCGAGCGCGCTCGCCCCGCCCTCCGGCACGACCGGCCCGCCTTGCTGCAACGCTGCCACACGTAGCGATACCTGGTCGGGCTCCCGGTCCAGCTGCCGTGATACGCAGTAAGGACCTGGGCCGTCATCGCGAGCCCGGCGATCTGTGGTTTGGAGACGTTCCGCGGACGCTTCGACCGGGAATCACTCGTCCCAGCGGTCGCAGTAAACGCGAGAGCGATGAGGCCGACAAGGGCCGCGGCGGCGATCACCCAACGCTTGGGCATCGCGGGAGTGTAAACGGGCTCCCCCGATGCTGCCCCGAGCGGCCTACGGAGCCCTCTGCCGACCTATCTGAGGGTTACCGTCACAGAGGGAGACGTCGCCGAGTTTCCCTCTACATCAGTCGCGACGGCCGTGATCACGTGTTGCCCGCTAGCCGTGCCCCGAGTTCGCCACCGAGCGCGGTAAGGCGCAGACGTGTCCGTCCCATCGGGTAGGGCCGTTCCATCGACATAGAACGCGACCTGGCGGACCCCCGAGCCAGCGTCGGTTGCGTTCGCAGCGACTGTCACGTTGGCCGCCGTAATGGTCGACCCCTCGGCAGGCTCCGTGATGCTGACCGTTGGCGGCGTGGTATCGGGAGGTGGCGGGGGCGGTGGTGGAGGTGGAGGTGGCGGGGGCGGGGGCGGTGGTGGAGGTGGCGGGGGCGGGGGCGGTGGTGGCGGCGGCTGGCCCATGACCTCGCCTACCGTCTTGACAGCGGTTCCGTTTGCTGCTCGTAGCCCGAGCCAGTCGAGGAACGCCGTGAACTGGCTGAGAGAGATTCCCTGGTTGGTGCCGATGTCGTGAAAGACGAACTGCACCCATCCGCCGCCGTTCTGCTCCGCCTGTGTCACGTAGCTCTGCATCGTTGCCAGCGAGGTCCGGTTGGTAATGTCGTCAGGCGTCCGCGTCGCGTACGAATCCAGCGGCGGGATCGTCTCGGCGAACTCGCAGCCGGAGCAGGCGACGCCACCCACAGTGCGCCCCGATGTGTAGCCACAGTCCCTCACCATCGCTTGGACGGTCGCGTTGTATTCCGCGTACGGATAGGCGAAGCTCAGGACCGGCGAGAACCCGTGGTTGAGCAGGTTCGTACGATCGTCGCAGACCTCGTGCCGAAGGTCCGCGCTCTGAAGCTGCGTGAGGTGGGCGTGAGTGAGGGAGTGACCGGTGATCTCGTTCCCGTCCGCCCCTAGATCCTGTATTTGCGCCCACGTCATGTAGAAGCCCCCCGTGGTGGCGGCGACAAGGCCGCTGTTCACGAAGAAGGTCCCACGCATCCCATGCGCAGCGAGTGGGCCGCGAGCCGAGTACTGCACCGCGCGACCGTCGTCGAACGTCAGCGACACGATCGTGGTCGAGTTCGGAGCCGCCGAGCTTGCCGAAGACCGGACAAGCAGCGCCGCGACCGCGGAGAGAACGACCAGCAGCGCGACGACGAGGAGCGCGACAGGTCGGCGCGGCCAACGCACCTTCCACAAGGCGTACGTCACGCTTCGCTTGTGCGCCTTGATTGAAGACCGCAACGTCACGCTTGCTCCTCGCCGCAGGTTGAAGCCTGAGAGAGCGAGTATGGCAGGGAGACCGAGGTTCCAGGGGTCTTCCCAGTCTTTGGTCTAGCGCCCCGTCTGCGCGCCACTTTCGGGCGTGTTCGGCCCCTCGGGCCAGGGTTAAGCTTCGATCCTGCGGCGTTCTGAACCGCCCAGTACTCATCCGGGCTCCGCAGCTTCTCGTATGAATCGGTGGAGGCTACCTCGATCGAAACCAGTGAACCGCGCCACCGAGGGTCTCAGCTCAACCGTCTCCTGTTACCTGAGGCCCAGCACCCCCTGGACAGCGCTCCAGGCGACGCCGCTGACTCCTGGCTGAGCGCTGTTGATTGGCGCATCTACGCCCGTCCCAGGTTGACGGGAGCTCCTGCAGGCGAGGAGATCGAGCGCTTCCACTTGCCGACCGGGGGCTCTGTCGCGGCCGTCCTCGACCCCGAGCAAAACCGCCCCTGGATCCCGTTCGACCTTGACGAGGCCTACCGGAACTACGTGAGCGAGGACTGGCGGCAGGGCGTTGATTCGCCCTCGCTATCGAGCTGGAAACTTCGCGCCTACTACGCGGCGAAGCCTCTGATCCCGCGCCGCTTGCAGATCGCGGCACGGCGTGTCTACACGAAGCGGGTCGGCCTGCCCGAGTTTCCCGCCTGGCCGCTGGACGACAGCGTCGTGCGCCTGCTCCGGTTCTACGCGCACTGCCTTCTGCTCGCCGCGGACGCGGAGACCTTGGAGTTCCGCTGGTTCTGGCCCGGCGATTTCCACGCAGCGGCGATCCTCACTCACGACGTCGAGAGCGCCGAGGGGCTGCGGTTGGCGCTCGAGCTGGCGGACCTCGAAGAGGAGCGCGGCCTGCGCTCGTCATTCAACGTCGTCGCGGCGTGGTATCCGATCGACGAGGGTGTCCTGCGCGAGTTGCGCGGGCGCGGTTTCGAGATCGGTGTGCACGGCCTTCGCCACGACCACTCCCTGTTCACGACCCACGAGGCCTTCCAGCGCCAGTTGCCCGCGATCGAAGAAGCCGCCGGGGCGTTCGAGGCTGTCGGCTTCCGGTCCCCTTCGACCCACCGCGTCCACGAGTGGCTCGGCGAGTTGCCGCTGAGCTACGACTGCTCGGTGCCGCACTCCGATCCGCTCGAGCCGATGCCCGGAGGGTGCTGCACGCTCTGGCCGTTCTTCATCGGCGACCTGGTCGAGGCGCCGTACACGCTTCCACAGGATCACACTCTGTTCACGGTGCTCGGAAGGAGATCAGTTGACGACTGGCTGAAGCAGGTGGACGCGATCGAGGAACGCCACGGCCTCGTCCAATGTCTCAGCCACCCGGATCCGGGCTACCTCGGAGATCCCGACAAGCGGGCGATCTACGCCGAACTCCTCGACGCACTGGCAGAGCGTCCGCAGCTCTGGAAGCCGCTCCCGCGCGACCTCGCCGCCTGGTGGCGCCAACGCGATGCCGGCGAACCGACGGACGACCTCTCCTACGGGATCATGCGCAGGGAAGGCGAGGGCCCATTCGCAACCCTCGATCCTCCTGCGTAAACGGAGCCTGAGCTAGGCCGCTTTGGCGGGTGCTTCCGCGCGGGCAGCGGGTCTCCGTGAGGCGCCGGCTGCCTTCGCGAGCGCCTGGCCCGTGAACCACGTGCCCGAGACGAACCGCATGACCGGCCCCCAGCTCCAAGCCGCCGGCGCACCCACGAAGTGCAGGCCCGGGACGGACGACTCGAGTCCCTGGCCGAGGAGCGGGTAGCCGTTGGCGCGGTCGACCTTCTGCACGAGCTCCGGCGCGAGAAACTCGTAGCGTTCGAGGTCGATGCGATAGCCGGTGCCGCACAGGACGTAGTCGACGACTCGGTCGCTTCCGTCGTCAAGCACGACCTGGACGCGACCGTCGGCCTCCTCGGCGCTCACGACCGAACGACCCGTCGTGATCGGCACGTCGGCGAGGCGATCGACGAGCCAGCGTGACCCGGCGGGCCGAATTGCCCGGCGTGCCATCGGATCCATCAGGGCCTTGGGGATGTGCTTGCAAAACCCGACCTGGGCGAGCAGCCTACTGATGCCGAGCGGGCCTACGTCCGTCGGGCCGTAGAAGATCGGCGTCGCACGTCCGAGCTTCCTGTGGATCGTCCCGCCGCGCAGCCAGATCACCTCCGGCGAGCGCACGAGGACTTCGACCTCCACGTCGCTCTCGTGCATGAGCGCCGCCGACTCGAGCGCGCTCTGACCCCCGCCGATCACGAGCACCTTCTTGCCGGCGAACGTGCCGAGATCGCGGTGCGCCGACGCATGGGAGACGAGGTGCGGCGGCAGTCCTCTCAGAACCTCAGGGATCCACGCGAACGACTCGATGCCGGCGGCGACGACGACCCGGCTCGCCGTAAGCGACTGTCCGTCGTCGACGGCAATCTCGAAACCGGCGCCGTTCTGGTCCACCTGCGTGACGAGGCGCGTGTCGACATCGGGGACCGCCTGGCGCTGGACCCAGAGGCCGTACTGGACGAAGTCGTCGAGCGGAACCGGGGTCCTGAACGAGGTTCCCGAGTCCGCCTGATACGCCTCGAGCGAGAGTTCGCCGTGGCGGTCCGAGATGTTCGTCGCGCTCCAGTTCGAGCGCAACAGCATCCCGACCGGCATGTTCTCCTGCCAGAACGACATCGGCCGGCCGAAGACGTGAGCGTCCACGCCGGCGTTTCTGAGGTGAGACGCAGCTGAAAGCCCGTATGGCCCTGCGCCGAGAATCGCTACATCGAGATCGGGCACGGTCAGAATCCTCTCTTGATCGCCAGGTACGGGATGAGCGCGAGCTCGACGAGCCCGGGAACGGGGTCGTCCTTCGCAAAAGTTCCTTCGACGTCGACACCGCGCAGAGAGCGCAGGTACGCCCGCCAGCCGAGACGGCGCTGCCAGAGCATGAGAGCGGCGGTCGGCACGTCGGTGGTCATGCGCACCCAGCTGATGCCGGGCTGCGCACGAACGCTCGGAACCGTTCGCCCGAGCTGATCGGCGAAGAGCATCGCGGGGAAGTCGACGCCCGAACGGGGGCCGATCGAGTGGTAGCCCCAGGTGCGCGCGTTGACGTCGAGCAGCTTGAAGCGCCCGTCGGCGTCGCGCTTGTATTCGAGCTCGACCAGGCCGTAGTAGTCGATCGCCTGCAGAAAACGCTCGGACAGCGTCTCGAGCTCAGGAATCTCGGTCGTCTCGACGTACGTGCTCGAGCGGCCGAAGTCAGGCGGGTGCTGCCGGCCCCGCCGCGCGACCATCTGCCCGACGGCGCTGCCGTCCTTGAAGAACGCGCAGTAGGCGAACTGGTCGCGGCCGTCGCCGGGGATCAACTCCTGGATCATGACCTCGCCGCCCTCTTCGACAATCGTCGTCGCCTCGAGGAAAAGGCGCTCGAGCTCCTCGCGGCTGTTGGCCTGCCAGGCCTTGTCCTTCGTCGCGTAGACGAAGTGCTCTTTGATCGCCGGCTTGATCACGAGCGGCGGCTCCGCGTCGATCTCGCGTAGCTCCTCGAGCGTGCGGGGATACCACGTTCGCGGCGCCGGGATGCCGAGCTCTTCGGCGAGGCGGTAGGTGTTCCGCTTGTCCCAAGCCCAACGGACGACGTCCCAGGCAGGCGTCGGCACGCGGAAGAACTCCGCGAGCACGTCCCGGTGACGGGACAACGTGGCCACGGTCTCGTCCCGGGTCGGGAACAGGACCCAGCCCTGGAGTCCGAGCCGCCTTCCGACTTCGAACAGTGTGCGGACGGTCTCCTCCTCCCCTTTCAGGTCATGTACGCGTACGGAATGCTTCGTGTGGCGCGAGAACCGGGCGATCGAATATTCGTCGTCGACGACGCAGACGGGCACACCCTGACGCCCGAGGCTGCGGACGATGCCGAGGCCCTGGTAGTCGCCGCCGATGACGAGCGCTCCCACCTCGTCGGTTCCAGGCCGATTGGATCGGGCCCCCGATCGAGTCAACCGGCGTGCCGGCTGCGGCGCGTGCTTACGCGCGCTGAGACGAGCCCCAAGAGTGTCCACAATGGTCCGAATTGTTCACCGCTCCTCGATTCTCAGGGTGGCACAGAATTGCCTCGGTTGCCAGATACCGCAACGCCAGCAACTCGTGGGCCGTCGGGGCGGCTCGCGTTTTGTAGCATCCCCGACCGTGCGCGAGCTCGATCCTGGCCTTTGGCACTGGGCCTCACCGCACCCGGGGTGGGAAGCG
>JBKPQP010000085.1:0-3134 GCA_046734155.1 Actinomycetota bacterium
CGCGAAGGCTTCGGGTCGCGCCACATCTACGTCGCTCACGACCGCGCCCAGCTCGACTATCACCTCGCGCACACGCCGGTTCCCTCATTCGTCCAGTCCTGGTGCCTGGGCGAGGAGTTCTCGATCGACGTCTTCTGCGACTTCACAGGCACCTGCCTGAATGCGATCCCGCGAACGATGATCGAGTCCAAGGGCGGCGAATCGATCAAGGGGATGACGATCAAGGACTGGGAGCTGATCGAGCACGGTCGCCGCGTCGCGGAGGCGCTGCCAGTCTGGGGCCCGGCGAACATCCAGTGCTTCCGGGAGGAGGACGGCTCGCTGCTGATCACGGACGTAAACCCCCGCTTCGGCGGTGCCTTCCCGCTCCCGCTCGCGGCCGGAAGCCGCTATCCCGAGCTGGCGATTGCGCTGGCCTCCGGAGAGCATCGGGAGCCGATGATCGGCGAGTTCCGTGAAGGCGTCGTCATGACGCGCTTCTTCTCCGACCTCTGCCTGACCCAGGGCAGCGACGGCCGCCTCGAGCCGTTCGCCGAGGAGGTACCGGAACCGGTGGCGAGCGAACCGGGGGAGGCATGACGGTCACGACCGAACGCCCCCGCACACAGCCCGACCCCGAGCCCGAGCGCGAGGTCGACTTCAGCCGCTACCTCGACGCGCTCGTCGCGCGCTGGTGGCTCCCCGTGGCGGGGCTCATCATCGGCGCAGCGATCGGGTACTTCGTCGCCCTCGGCGGCAAGGATGTGTACCGCGCCCAAGCGACGGTCTACGTCGGGACGCCGTACGGCGCCGCCGGGCAGCTTCTTCAGACGCCCGCCACGAACCCGAGCACTGTGGGCCAGATCGCTCGCGGACAGCAGACGCTGGAGCAGGTCGCCCAGTCGTCGGGGATGACGATCCGCGAGCTTCGTGCCGGAGTGTCGAGCCGCCCGATCAAGAGCGGCGCGCCCAAGACCGCGCCGAACCAGCTCTATGCCGTCACCGTCGAGGGGCCCAGGCGCGCACAGGTGAGCGCGGCGGCAAACGCGATCGCCGACAAGATCGTCGCCGTCACGGGCGGGTACGCGAAGCTGAAAGTCGACACCTTCCGGAAACAGATCGCATCGGACCAGCAACAGCTCGACGCCATCGATCGACAATCGGCCGACGTCCGGACGCAGATGAACAGTGCCTCGTCCACGGAGCGCCTGACCCTCGGCACCTTGCTCCTGGCGATGGAGCAGCGGCGCGGGACGCTCGAGCAGGACCGGCTCCAGGCGCGCCAGCTGCTCGCCCAGGCAGAGCAGGTCGAGTTGCCCAGCGTGATCGACCGCGGCGTCGCCGCGAGAGCGACCGCCCGCAGCTCGCGCAACTCGGTCGTCGTCGCCGGCTTGATCGGGCTGATCATCGGCCTGTTCGCCGCGCTTCTCTGGGAGCCGATCGCGGCCCGCACCGGTCGCGAATAGATGCTCGACGGCAAGACGGTCGCCGTGGTCGTCCCGGCGTTCGACGAGGAGCAACTGATCGGAGCGACGATCGCCGGCGTCCCCGAGCTCGTCGACCGCGTGATCGTCGTCGACGACGCGTCCGGGGACGGAACCGCAGCTGCCGCGGAAACCAGCGGCGATCCGCGCGTCGAGGTCATCAGGCACGAGACGAACCAGGGCGTCGGCGCCGCGATCCTCACGGGCTATCGCCGCGCGCTCGAGCACGGCGTCGACGTCACCTGCGTGATGGCCGGGGACAACCAGATGGACCCGGCCGACCTGCAAGCGATCGCAGGCCCCGTCGCCCGCGGCGAGGTCGACTACGCCAAGGCGAACCGCCTCTTCACGGGCCGCGCCTGGGAGCTGATCCCGCGCAACCGCTACCTCGGCAACGCCGTCCTTTCGCTGCTGACCAAGATCGCATCCGGCTACTGGCACATCGCCGACTCGCAGGCCGGCTACACCGCGATCGGCAAGGACACGCTCGAACTGCTCGACCTCGACCGGATCTATCCGCGCTACGGCTTTCCGAACGACATGCTCGTACACCTGAACGTGATCAATGCGCGCGTCCGCGACGTGCCGTCACGCCCGGTGTACGGCGTGGGCGAGAAGTCGGGCATCAGGCTCGGCCGGGTGATCCCCGCGATCTCCTGGCTGCTGACCAAGGCGTTCTTCTGGCGGATGCGCGAGAAGTACGTGATCCGCGACTTCCACCCGCTCGTCTTCTTCTACTTCTTCGGGCTCTTCTTCTCGCTGATCGGGCTTGTACTCGGACTTACGGTCACGATCCTTCGTATCGGTGGCAACGAGCTCACCGTGGCAACGGTCGTCCTGATCGCACTGCTCCTGATCGCAGGGCTTTTGTTCACCCTGTTCGCGATGCTGTTCGACATGGAGTCGAACAGGGAGCTGCGGTAGTTAGCTGCGCCCGCTCATCAGCTCATCGGCTCGTCCCAGAAGTCGTCCTTGCGCATCTTCAAGATCGCGGCGACGGTCAGGACGATCAACAGGATGATCCCGCCGATGAGGAGGAACCCGAAAAGACTGAATGCGAGGAGAACGGCGATCGGCATGGGGGCCAGCATCGCTCCCCGAAACCCGCTTGTCAACGGGGATCGGGGCCCGCGTTAAGCCTTCGTAAGAATCGACCTGCCCGGCCGAGGTCATGGCTATCCTGCGCCCTCGTGCCTACGGCCGTCGTTACCGGCGGAGCCGGGTTCCTCGGCTCCCACCTCTGCGAGCATCTGCTCGAGCAGGGCCAGCAGGTGATCTGCGTCGACAATCTTGAGTCGAGCTCGCTCGCCAACCTCGAGCATCTCCGGGACGACGCGTTCACGTTCATGAACGGCGACGTGATCGCGCCGATCGAGGTCGATGGCCCGGTCGACTACGTCTTCCACCTGGCCGCGCTGGCCAGCCCGATCGACTACCTGCGCCAGCCGCTGCACTCGCTCAAGACCGGCTCCTACGGGACGCACCACGCGCTCGGCCTCGCCAAGTGGAAGCGCGCCCGGTTCCTGCTGGCCTCGACGAGCGAGATCTACGGCGACCCGCAAGTTCATCCGCAGCCCGAGACGTACTGGGGCCACGTGAACCCGATCGGCCCCCGCGGCGTCTACGACGAGGCGAAGCGCTACGCCGAGGCGCTCACGATGGCGTACCACA
>JBKPQP010000086.1:0-4542 GCA_046734155.1 Actinomycetota bacterium
CGCGTCGCGGGGTTCGACGTCGTTCGTGAAGCCAACGAGGTCCGCCAACGGATCGGGCTGGCGGGCCAGTACGCCGCCGTCGACGAGAACCTCACCGGCTTCGAGAACCTCGAGATGGTCGGCCGCCTCTACCACTTCGCGCGGGCACAGGCGCGCGAGCGGGCTCGGGAGCTCCTCGACTCGTTCGAGCTGTCCGACGCGGGAGGCCGCCTCGTCCGCACGTACTCCGGCGGCATGCGCCGCCGCCTCGACCTCGCCGCGGCGCTCGTCGCGCGGCCCCCGGTGCTCTTCCTCGACGAGCCGACGACCGGGCTCGACATCCGCAGCCGGATCGACCTGTGGGATGCCATCGAGGTGTTGGTCTCCGCGGGCACGACCCTCCTGCTCACGACGCAGTACCTCGACGAGGCCGACCGGTTCGCCGACCGCATCGCCGTCATCGACCAGGGGCTCGTGATCGCGGAAGGAACCTCGAGCGAGCTGAAGGCGCAAGTCGGCGGCGAACGGCTCGACATCCACCTCTGCGACAGCGGGCGCGGAGACGAGGCGTTGGCCGCGCTCACCTCGATCGCGAGTGACCGCCCGTTCCTCGAGGACGGGACCGTCCGGGTGCCGGTGGCGCAGCGCCGAGGGACGATCGCCGACGCCGTGCGCCGGCTCGACGACGCGGGGATCGCGATCGACGACATCGCCGTCAGCACGCCGACTCTCGACGACGTCTTCCTGACGCTGACCGGCCACGCGGCAGAGCCGGCGGGCGAGGAGGAAGAGGTGGGAGCCCGGTGACGGCACTCCAGTACGGGATCTCGGACACGCTCGTCCTGGCCAAGCGGAGCCTTCTGCGGATCCCGCGCCAACCTGACCTGCTCGTCGGCTTCACGGTCCAGCCGATTCTCTTCGTGCTGCTGTTCGTCTACGTCTTCGGTGGCGCGATCCAGACGCCGGGTTTCGACTACGTCGACTTCCTGATGCCCGGGATCATCGTCCAGTCGATCGCGTTCGGCGGATTCGTGACGGCGCTGGGCCTCGCGGACGACCTCAAGAAGGGTCTGATGGACCGGTTCCGTTCGCTGCCGATGACCCGCTCCGCACTACTCACGGGGCGCACGCTGGGAGACGTGGGCACGAACATCTTCCAGCTCGTCGTGATGTTCACCGTCGGGCTGCTCATCGGCTTCAACTTCTCGGGCAGTGTCGGAGAGGTGATCGCCGGGATCGCGTTGATCCTGCTGATCGGCTACGCCTTCTCGTGGGTGTTCGCCTTCATCGGCCTTACGGCGTCGTCGCCGGAGGCGGCGAACGCGTACGGCTTCACGATCCTCTTCCCGCTGACGTTCGTCTCGTCGGCGTTCGTCCCGGTCGCCTCGATGCCGAGCTGGCTGCAACCCGTTGCCGAGCAGAACCCGTTCACGTACATGGTGAACGCCGCCCGCGCGCTGTTTCTCGGCGTTCCGGCAGGCAACGACGTCTGGATCGCGCTGCTCTGGACGCTCGGGATCATCGCCGTCTTCGCGCCGCTCTCGGCGTGGCGCTACCGCCGCGTCGTCGCGCGCTAGGTCGTCACGCGAGCGCGCGCTCGAGCGCGGCCCGGTCCATCGGCCCGCCGTGTGCCGCGAGCACGTGCTCGACCGGCTGTGCGAGCAGCGGGCGCAGCCTCTCCGCGACCTCCTCGCGTGTGACACGGCCGCCCATCTTCTCGACCTGGATCTCGAGGCCGCCGCCGAAGTCGGCGAGCGAGTCGCCCGCGACGACCGCGCGATGCTCCTCCAGCCACAGGACGAGGTCGTTGTGCTCCCTTCCCTGGAACACCTCGGCCCCGAAAGGCAGCCGTTCGTCGGCCGCGTACAGGTGCTTCTCGAGCTCGTCCCCCTCCATGAGCCACCTGACGTCGTGGCTGACCCAGCCCTCGAGCTGCTCGGCCGTGACGTCGAACTTCTGCATCAGGTCCTCGCCCGTGTCGGGCGGAGGCGTGAACACCGGTGCGCCGAGCCGTTCCACGAGGCTCTTCGCGTCGCGCTCGTGCCACGGCGCCGTCAGGACGATCATCGGCTCGCGGTCGGCCGCGAGCCCCTCGATCTCACCCGGCACCGCCAGCGGGTCGAAGAGCAGCAGCCGCGTGCCGTCGTCGATCGCATACGAGGAGACGCGCTGGGGCCACCAGTCCTCGGTCGTCCAGTCCGGATGAGGAGCGTCCCAGTGCCACAGACCCCGAGCCAGCTCGCGCACGGCCGCGATGGTATGCGCGATGAGTTTGCCCCGGGGTCGGAGTCTCAGGTTTCATCCAAGCTCGAGAGGAGGAGAAGAAGAAGATGCCTGAGCACAAGGTCGGAACCCGTGAGGAATGGCAGGCCGCACGCGACGAGCTCGCGAAGCTCGAGGGCGAGCAGGCCGAACGAAACGGGGAGATCAAGAAGAAGCGGCTCGAGCTTCCGTGGGTGGAGGTCGAGAAGGAATACGAGTTCGACACCGAGGAAGGCAAGAAGACCCTTGCCGAGCTGTTCGACGGGCGCTCACAGCTGCTCGCCTACAACGTCATGTTCGGCCCGGACTACGAGAACGGTGCCTGCCCCGGCTGCACCGGCCTCGCGGACGAGCTCAGCGGCGGGCTCGTCCACCTCAACCATCGCGACGTGACGCTGATCTGCTTCTCGCGCGCGCCGATCGAGCGCCTGACCGCGTACAAGCAGCGTATGGGCTGGCAGTTCCCCTACGTCTCCACCTACAACACCGACTTCGCGTTCGACTTCGGCCTCGCGCTGACCAGCGAGCAGGCGAAGCAGGTGCCCGAGTTGACGGAGCTGGTCGACAACCCGCCGGACTGGCTGGAGGACTGGTCGGACCAGGTCGGAGCGAAGCTCGAGGACGGGCTGCGCGAGAATCCGAGCTGGATCGCCTTCGCGCGCGACAACGGCACCGTCTATCACACGTACACGGTGTCGGCGCCCGACCCGTTCGTCGCGCCCTACGCCAGCTTCTTGCTCGACCGGACGCCGAAGGGGCAGCCCGCCGAGCCACGCGCCTGGCGGAAGGACGAATACCCCGACTGAGGGGGTGTTGAGCCTGGAGGCTTTCAACCTCTTCAACGGCGAGACCGACATCGCGCCCGACGGCACCGAGCCGCCGGGCTACCTGTGTCGAGCGGCTCGCCTCGGGCCGAAGCTGGGAGCCTCGCGGCTCGGGATGAGCATCTACGACCTGCCGCCGGGTGAGGCGATCTGCCCGTACCACTTCGAATGGACCGACGAGGAATGGCTGATCGTCATCGCAGGGAGGCCGACGGTGCGTACGCCGGAAGGCGAGCGGCTGCTCGAGCCAGGCGACGTCGTCTGCTTCCCGGCCGGCCCCGACGGTGCGCACCACGTGCGCAACGAGGGCTCAGAGCTCACTCGCGTCGCCCTTCTCTCCACGAAGAACGAGTTCGGCATCGCGGAGTACCCGGACAGCGACAAGGTCGGTGTCTGGGCCGGTGACGCCCACTACATGCTCCGCCGCTCGGCGCACCTCGACTACTGGGACGGCGAGCGCTGATGTAGCTCGGGTGCGCCACCGCGGCGTGACCGGCAGCCGTTTCGGAGCATCGCCGGCCGGGTAGCCGCTTCGCGGCATGACCTGTGCCAGACGTGCTCTGCACGCCGCCGCGGCCTCGGTCGTTGCCGCGTGCTGGGCCGCCGTCGCCCTCGCCAGTGGCGGCGGGCTCGACCCGAGCTTCTCGGGCGACGGCTGGGTCCGCACGCTCGCGGCCCGCTCGCCCTCGAACACCTACCTGCCGCGCGGCGGAGAGGACGTCGCACTCCAGCCCGACGGCAAGGTTCTCGTCACCGGCGAGATCCTGGACGCTACGTCGCACTGGTACTTCGGGGTCTTCCGCTACACGGCCGACGGGTCACTCGATCGGAGCTTCGCGGGAGGAGGCTTCGCGGAGGTCGACCTCGGCAACGCCGAGTTCGCCCATGCCGTCGCGATCCAGCGGAACGGCAGAATCGTCGTGGCCGGAGAGGCCGACTGCCCCTTCGCGGTCTGCTTCGCCCTCGTCCGCTTCCTGCCGGACGGGCGCCTCGATAGAAGCTTCGGTGTGAACGGCGTGGTGCGCACGATGTTCGCGAGGTACGGCGCGAGCCGGGCCCGCGACGTGGCCGTGCAGCCGGACGGCAAGATCATCGCCGTCGGCATGCGCTTCCGCGGGAACGACGCGCAGAACGACGAGTTGTTCGCCGTCGCCCGGTACTTACCGGACGGCAAGCTCGACCGGACCTTCTCCCGCGACGGGCTCGCCTCGGTCGACTTCGGCTTCGGAGACGCCGACGCCTCTGCCGTCGCCGTTCAGCGGGGCGGAAGGATCGTCGTCGCCGGCAACGGCGCGCGCAACGTGTATCGAACCGAGGAAGACTTCGCCGTCGTCCGCCTCCGAGCCAACGGCGGGCTCGACCGATCCTTCTCGGGCGACGGCCGCGCGACCGTCGACTTCGGCCACCGGCTCTCGGACGGCGTCCACGGGCTGGCTCTCCGACGCGACGGCCGCATCGTGCTCGCCGGCAGCTCCGG
>JBKPQP010000087.1:0-8878 GCA_046734155.1 Actinomycetota bacterium
GAAGTTGTTCCCGACCATCACGACTGCAGGGCGGAAGCCATTGAAGGAAAGACCCGCACCTCTCGCACCGAGCCACACCGGGGGCCTGCCCAGGATCGACTCGGCACGACTTGTGGAGACACGCCTCCAGAAAGCCGTGCCTCCCCCGGTGAGAGAAACCCTCATCCGCGGAGGGACGGGCTTGGGCTTGAAGTTTCCCTGACCGGCAGGCAGTGAATCGGCAACCATCACAGCCCGTCCGAAGCCAATCGTTCGGTCGCCCCCTACCGTATAACGGGCGAAGACAGGCTTGGCCGTCTCGCGATCGACCGCGACGTCGAAAGTCGGCCCTTCGGGGCCCCCTCCACCGGGATAGAACCTGATCCAGGTCACCTTGTGGCCGACGATCTCGCCGTCACCAAGGACATGCGCTCGACCGGACTCGAGCGCCTTGCGGTAGCCGCTCGCGAACCCGAGCGGGATCGGGTCCTGTTCTGGTGGAGGGAGCGTCTTGGAGAGGCGGTCGACGAACGGCCTGCCGTCGAACCGGTCGATCTCGTGCAATCCGCGTGCCGGATCCCACCAGAACTCCTCCTCCTCGTACACCGGATGCGCTCGCCCGGTCGCGAGATCGACTCGCTCGGCCTTCGTATCAGCGCGCAGAACGACGTGAAGGACGGGCCCTTTCCCGATCGCGGCCGCGGCCCGGTCGAGGATGCTCGACTCTGTTCGCCACGGAGCGATCAGCGCGATCGCCACTGCGACCGCAGTTGCCCCGGCCAGCGCGAACAAGGTCGCTCGCCCTTTCCGGCTCGGTGGACGCGTCGAGGCACGCTGCACGACCTCGTCCCAATCGGCGGTGCTGTCGTCGAGGCGCGGATACTCGCGATCGAGCGCAGTCTTCAGCTCGTCTACCTCTCCCACGATTCCACCTCCTCAAGGCTCTGCCGAAGGGTCTCCCGCGCGGCGTGCAGGGTGGCGGCGACGGTTCCGGGTCGCACTGCGAGTGCCTGCGCGATCGACGCCTGGTCGAGATCCGCGAAGTAGCGAAGGAAGACCGCGAGCCGCTGCCGTTCAGGAAGACGCGCGATCGCGTCACGTAGCACACCGCGCCCCTCGTCCCCGCGCTCAATCGGGACGTTCTCGGTGCCCGGCGCGACGGCCGGGACGCGCCTGTCCCGCGCGGCGTTGACGACGATTTGCCAGATCCAGCCTTCCAGCGACCCGCGCGCGCGGAACGAACCGCGGCTCCGAATCGCGCGGACGAACGCCTCCTGAACGGCGTCGTGCCCTAGGTCGGGGCTGTCCGTGATCGCGCACGCAACGCGCAGATAGGTCGGGTATCCGGCGCGGTACACCCTTTCGATCTCCTCGAGCATCCGGTCTCGTTTGAGACCTCTCACACCCTTGAAGACCACGGCCAGGAGAGTTTTGTTTATTACGCTCTCCAAGGAAAATGGCGCGCGAGTATCCGACCGTCCTCGACCTCGTCGGCCACACGCCGCTGGCGCGGCTGCAGCGCATCGTTCCCGATGGCGCCGCGACCGTCCTCGCCAAGCTCGAATGGATCAGCCCAGGCGGCTCCGTAAAGGACCGGATCGGCATCAAGCTGATCGAGAAGGCGGAGCGCGAAGGGAAGCTCAAGCCCGGCGGGACGATCGTCGAGCCGACCTCGGGCAACACTGGCGTCGGCCTCGCGATCGCCGCAGCGCTCAAGGGCTACCGCTGCATCTTCGTCATGCCCGACAAGATGTCCCAGGAAAAGATCTCCCTCCTGCGCGCCTACGGAGCGGAGGTCGTCATCTGCCCGTACGCGGTCGCGCCCGAGTCGCCGGAGAGCTACTACTCGGTTTCGGACCGCCTCGCCGAAGAGATCCCCGGGGCCTACAAGCCCGACCAGTACACGAACCAGGGCAACCCGCAGGCGCACTACGAGACGACCGGCCCCGAGATCTGGGAGCAGACGAGCGGCGAGATCGACGCGCTGGTGATCGCGGTCGGAACCGGCGGCACGATCTCGGGTACGGGCCGTTACCTGAAGGAGCAGAAGCCGGAGCTGATCGTCGTCGGCGCCGACCCGGAGGGCTCGATCTACACCGCAGGCGAGGAGAAGATGCACCCCTACCTCGTCGAGGGCGTGGGAGAGGACTTCTACCCCGAGACGTTCGACAAGGACATCGTCGACCAGTGGGTGACCGTGACCGACAAGGACTCGTTTCTCACGGCCAGGCGAATGGCCCGCGAGGAGGGCCTGCTGATCGGCGGCTCCGGCGGGACGGCGGTCCACGCCGCGATCGAGGTCGCGAAGCAGCTCGGCGAGGGCAAACTCGTCGTCACGCTCATCCCCGACAGCGGCCGCCCGTACCTGTCGAAGTTCTACGACGACAACTACCTCATCGAGCTCGGCTTTCTCGAGCGCGACGAGCCGTCGCCGAGCGTCGCCGAGGTGCTGAGCGCGAAGAAGACCGAGGAGCCGAACATCCCCGACCTGATCACGATCTCTTCCCACCAGAAGGTTGGCGACGCGATCGACCTCATGCAGCGCTACTCGATCTCGCAGCTGCCAGTCGTACGCGACGGCGAGGAGCTCGACTCGCTCGCCGACGTGATCGGCTCGCTCCAGGACCGCGACCTGCTCGACCGCGTGTTCAAGAACCCGGACGCGCTGCACGAGAACGTCGCAGCCGCGATGCAGCCGCCGCTCGCCGCGATCGATGCCGACGAGAAGCTCGACGAGGTCTTCTCGACCCTCAGCGGCGGGCGCGCGAACGCGGTCGTCGTGGCCGAGCGCGGGAAGCCGATCGGCGTCTTGACGCGCACCG
Source organism: Actinomycetota bacterium (assembly GCA_046734155.1). Lineage (GTDB taxonomy): Bacteria > Actinomycetota > Thermoleophilia > Gaiellales > Gaiellaceae > VAXT01. The sequence goes on from JBKPQP010000087.1 coordinate 2,802, forward strand.
ACCTCCTGGAGTACCTGGCGCACCGACGGTGAGCGAGGTCACACCGGCCGAGGCGCGGCGCATCGCCGTGCGTGCGCAGCTGCTGGACGGCTCCGCAAAGAGCGTGCACGACACGGTTCGCCGGCTGGGCCGGCTGCAAATCGACCCGATCGCGACCGTCGCGCCGCCGCAGTACCTCGTCCTCTGGAGCCGGCTCGGGCCCTACGACCGCGCGGAGCTCGACCGGCTGCTATTCGAGGAGCGCAAGCTCTTCGAGTACAGGGCATTCATCTACCCGATCGAAGACCTACCGCTCATGCGCGCGCTCATGCGCGCTCCGTGGGGTCAGGCCAAGTGGAGCCAGTGGCAGAAGAACTTCATGACCGAGCAAGCCGGGCTCCGACGCTACATCCTGCGCGAGCTCGACCGAGATGGCCCCCTGCCCTCGCGCGAGCTCGAGCACCACGCCGCGCGGCTCGACAGGAAGACGGTCTGGTGGGGAACCCGAGCCCAGATGACCTGGATGCTCGAGCTCCTGCATTATCGCGGCAAGATCGCAGTCGCCGGACGGGATAAGGGCCAGCGATTGTGGGACCTGGCGGAGCGCGTCTACCCGGAGACGGATACGGTGCCGCTCGCGGAGGCGCGGAAGATCCTCGACGACAAGAGGTTCCGCGCGCAGGGCGTGCACCTAGCGCGCGGCGGTCTCGTCGCGCATCGAGACGCGCAGGACGGCCGCATCCCCGGCACCCGCCTCACCTTCCTCTCCCCTTTCGACGGCCTCGTCAAGAACCGCGACCGCGCCGAGACGCTCTGGAACTTCTTCTACCGCCTCGAGATGTACGTTCCGAAGGCGAAGCGCGAGTACGGGTACTACGTGCTTCCGATCCTTCGCGGCGACCGGCTGGTCGGCCGGATCGAGCCGGCGTTCGACCGCAAGACCGGCGTGCTGAAGGTGCATGGCGTCTTTGCCGAACCGGGCGCACCGGCAGGTGCGGGCCCGGGAATCGCGAGGGCGACGAGGCGCCTGGCGAAGTGGCTCGGGGCGACAGAGATCGTCTACCCACGCAAGGTGCCCACGATCTGGCGCGAGGCGCTGCAGTGATGGAGCTCGATCACATCCTGATCGCAGTCTCCGATCTCGACGCCGCCGCGACGCAGGTCGAGGAACGGCTCGGGCTCGTGTCGGTCGAGGGCGGGCGACATCAGGGCCTCGGGACTGCGAATCGAATCGTCCCGCTCGGCGAGACCTACCTCGAGCTCATCGCCGTGGTGGACGAAGCCGAGGCCGAGCGGAGTGGATTCGACTCCTGGGTAGCGGGTGGCGGCCTCCCGCGCCTGCTCGGCTGGTGCCTAAGAACCGACGACATCGATGCAGTCGCCGGCCGGCTCGACCTCCCCGTTGCCGACGGGTCGCGAGCCCGCCCGGACGGCACGATCCTCACCTGGCGCGTGACCGGCCTCGAGCACTCCGCCGAGGAGCCGTCGCTGCCCTTCTTCATCGAGTGGGGCGCCGGCACGCCGTACCCGGGCGAGGCGCTCGAGCAGTCGGGCACGATCGAGGAGCTGCGCCTGCAGGGCGAGCAGGACCGGATCGAAGAGTGGCTCGGCGGTGCCCAGGTTCCAATTGCGGTCACCGGGGGCCAACCCGCACTGATCGCCGTCGTCGTGGACGGCACCATCCTCGACCCTGCGCTCTGGGCCTAGAATCGGGCCGTGGACTTCGAGACGCGCGCGATCCACGACGGCCAAGAGCCGGACGCGGCGACCGGCTCGGTCGTCGTCCCCATCTATCAGACGTCGACGTACGCGCAGGACGCGGTCGGCGACAACAAGGGCTACGACTACTCGCGCGTCGCGAACCCGACCCGCACTGCGCTCCAGATCTGCCTCGCCTCGCTCGAGAGCGCGGAGCACGGAGTCGCGTTCGCCTCGGGCATGGCGGCGGTCACGACGATCATGCACCTCGTCCACCCGAGCGAGCGGATCGTCTCGGTCAACGACGTCTACGGTGGCGTCTACCGGCTGCTGTCGCAGGTCTACGAGCCGAAGGGCTACGACGTCACCTTCCTCTCGGCCGACGAGATCAATACCGATCTCGCGGCCCACATCGACGAGCGCACGCGAATCGTCTGGCTCGAGACGCCGACCAACCCGATGCTGAACGTGATCGACATCGAGACAGCAGCCAAGGCGGCGCATGCGGTGGGCGCGATCGTAGTCGTCGACAACACGTTCGCAAGCCCGTACCTGCAGCGGCCGCTCGAGCTCGGCGCGGACATCGTCATGCACTCGACGACGAAGTACCTCGGCGGCCACTCCGATCTCCTCGGCGGCTTCGCGGCGACGAACGACCCGACGATCGCGGAGCGGCTCTACTTCTTGCAGAAGTCGCTCGGCGGCGTCCCGGGCCCGTTCGACTGCTGGCTCGTGCTGCGCGGCATCAAGACGCTGGCCGTGCGCATGGAGCGCCACTGCGAGAACGCGCAGCGCGTCGCGGCATTCCTCGACTCGCACGAGTCGGTCGAGCAGGTGCTCTATCCGGGCCTCCCGAGCCATCCGGGACACGAGATCGCCAAGCGTCAGATGTCGGACTTCGGCGGGATGATCTCGTTCCTCACCGGCACCGAGGAGGAGGCAGTCGAGCTCGTCGGGCGCACGAGAGTCTGGACACTCGCCGAGTCGCTCGGTGGGGTCGAGAGCCTGATCGAGCATCCGGCGCAGATGACGCACGCGTCGACCGCGGATTCGCCGTTCGCTTCGCCGCGGAACCTGATCAGGCTTTCGGTCGGGATCGAGTCGGCGGACGACCTGATCGCCGACCTCGACGCCGCGCTCGTCCGCACGACGGCCACCGCCGAGGCGTAGTGCTTCTTCCAGGCCGGCTCCTACGGCTCGAGGGGCTCGCATTGTTCGTCGGCGCGCTCGTCGTCTACTTCGACCAGGGCTATGCCTGGTGGGTCCTGGTCGTCCTGTTCCTCGCGCCGGACCTCTCGTTCGCCGGCTACGTGGCCGGCCCGCGGGTCGGCGCGGCCGTCTACAACGCACTGCACTCGACGGTCGGGCCGATCGCCCTCGCCGCGGTCGGTGTCCTCGCCAACGAGGGCTGGTGCGTGCAGCTCGCACTGATCTGGCTGGCGCACATCGGCTTCGACCGGTTGCTCGGGTACGGGCTGAAGTATCCGACGGCGTTCAAGGACACTCATCTGAGCCGCGTCTAGGAGAAATCGTGAAACAGAACCGTTCGGTCCCCGAAGCTGCCGTCATCCCCGAGCTGCCGTACCGCGACGTGCGTGAGGCGGCCGAGTGGCTCTGCCGCGCGTTCGGGTTCCGCGAGCGGCTCCAGATCGGCGACCACCGGGCGCAGCTCGTCTACGAGAGCGGCGCGGTGATCGTGATCGAGGGCGAAGCGGGCCCATCGCATCTGCTCGTCCGCGTCGACGACGCCGACGCCCACCGGGCTCGCGCAGAGGCGGCCGGGGCGAAGATCCGCAGCGAGCCCACCGACTGGCCCTACGGCGAACGGCAGTACAGCGCCGAGGATCCAGCCGGCCACATCTGGACGTTCTCGGAGTCGATCGCGGACGTCGATCCGGCCGATTGGGGCGGAACCTTGAAGGAGTGAGCGGTGTAGAGGTGGCAGCCACCTGAAAGGAGCAGCATGAAACGCCTCCTCTTCCTGTTCGTCATCGCCGCGCTCGCCCTGCCCGCAACGGCGCTCGCCAAGGGCCCGTCCGAAGCCACGCTCACCGGGCCCGGCCTGAGCAAGGCCATCAAGATCACGGGACCCGAGTCAGACGGTTCGCCGATGATGAGCTTCGCCGAGGCAGCGGGATTCTTCCCGGCCGCCTTCGGACAGACACCGGTCGTGACGACGTCGACGCGGCCGAAGGGGAATCTCGGTCCGAAGTACTCGCTCGACTACGTCGTCCCGGGCGGCGACAACGTCAGCTTCAAGATCCACCAGGACGTCTATCCCTACGCGAAACCCGCCGCCTGGACGTACATGCCGGCAGGCCAGCCGATCTTCGACATGAAGACGCACGGCGGATGGTTCACCGACTCGCAGCTGAAGACGGTCCTCGTTGCTCACGGCCTCCCCAGGGCTGCGACCGCGAGCTCGACGAGGTCCAACTCGGCAGGATTCTTCTCGACAGGGAAGATCGGTGCCCTCGTGCTCGTCTTGTTCGGAATCGGAGCAGCGGCAGTGCTCACGAGACGCCACCTCCGGGGCACCGCCACCTAGCTTCGACTTCTAGGATCCGGCGCGTGACGACGGGCGCGCCGGATCCTTTGGATTTGCACCACGAAGACGCGGAGCGCGTGATCGGCGTCTACCTGCTCGAGACCGAGGACGGGCTCGCGCTCCAGGATTGCGGGCCGTCGACCGACATCCTCTCGCTCAAGGCCGAGCTCGCCGAACGCGGGCTCGTGCTGGCGGACATCCGCCACCTGCTGCTCTCGCACATCCACCTCGACCACGCCGGCGCGGCGGGCGTGCTCGTCCGCGAGCATCCGGGTCTCCAGGTGCACGTCTCGGAGATCGGGGCGCCGCACCTCGTCGATCCGTCACGCCTCGAGTCGAGCGCCCGCCGACTGTACGGGGACGACTTCGACCGGCTATGGGGCGAGCTCGCGCCGGTTCCGCAGGAGAACGTGCACGTCGTCGGCTCGTCCGTGCTCGGGCTCGACTGCTTCCCGTCGCCGGGCCATGCCGCGCATCACGTCTGCTACGTCGACCGCGAAGGCACCCTCTATTCAGGCGACGCGGCAGGCGTCCGGATCATGCCCGAGCGCCCGGTCTGGCCCGTCTCGCCTCCGCCGGAGATCGACCTCGAGGCGTGGGAGCGCACGATCGACGAGCTCGAGCTGCGCGCACCCGATCGGCTCGCCCTCATCCACTTCGGCGTCGTCGACCAGCCGCGTGATCACCTGCGCCGCCTCCGCCGCCAGCTGCGGATCTGGAGCCAGCGCGTCCGCCAGGGCTTGACCGAAGAGGCGTTCGTCGAGGCCGTGCGCGCTGATCTCGAAGAGGAGGCGGGCGACGCCCCGTACTACGAGCGAGCCGCCCCGCTCTGGCAGTCGTACCGCGGCCTCAGGCGCTACTGGGACAAGGCTGCGGTGTAGGCGGCGACATAGTCGCCGACCATCCGCTGCGGCGCGAAGCGCTCCTCCACGTACGCACGGCACTCCGCCGGGTCGAGCTCGTCCGCCCGCTCGAGCGCCGCCGCCATCTCCCGGGTGTTCTCGACGATGATCCCGCTCCGCCCGTCGTCGATCACCTCGGGCACGGCGCCGTGGCGGGTCGCGATCACAGGCGTCCCGCAGGCCATCGACTCGATCATGACGAGCCCGAACGGCTCTTCCCACTCGATCGGGAAGAGCGTGGCGCGCGCGTCCTGGAGCAGCTCGACCTTCTCACCGTGCGTGACCTCGCCGAGGAACTCGATCCCGCTGCCGAGGTGCGGCTCGACGTACTCGGCGAAGTACTGCCGCTCCTTCGGCTCGCGGTTCTTGCCGGCCATCTTCAGCGGGAGCCCGAGCTCCATCGCAACGGCGATCGCTCGATGCGCGCCCTTGTCCGGGCTGAAGCGGCCCAGGAAGAGCAGGTAGTCGCCACGGTGCGGCTTGCTCGGATAGAGGTCGAGGTCGATCGCGTTCGGGATCGTCGCCGCCCAGGGCAGGTCAGGCATTGGGCGCCGCTGGTTCTCGGAGATCGAGATCAACCGCACGCCCGGCGAGACCTCGGCGATCCCCTCGTAGGCGTCCTGGGCCTCGTGCGTGTCGAGGGGCCCGTGCACGGTGTGCAGGACCGGCGTCGTGAGCAACCCGCCGAGCGCCGCGGCCGGAATCCCGGAATGGTCGTTGATCACGTCGAACTCGTCCGCGCGCGTGTAACAAGCGAGCACGTGGCGGATCTCCGGAAGCGTGCGGCCGATCAGCTCGCTCGGGGCCTCCTCGAAGATGTACGACAGAGTCGCCTTCGTCAGCGAGTCGCCCGATGCGAAGAGCGTCACCTCGTGGCCCGCGTCGACGAGCCCATCCGCAAGCAGGGAGACGACGAGCTCGATGCCCCCGTAGCCGGTTGGCGGCACCGC
>JBKPQP010000088.1:0-12705 GCA_046734155.1 Actinomycetota bacterium
GGACGGCAAGCTGACACTCAGCTACCGCTCGACGAACGACACGCCGAAGAACGACCTGCAGAAGCAGTTGCACTCGATGCTCGGCAAGCTGAGGATGGAAGGCGACCACCTCTTCCACCGCTTCGCGTACATGAAGAACGAGATCCCGGTGGCGGGGGTCGCGCACCAGGCGGGGACGGCGCGGATGGGCGAGCACGCGGAGACGTCGGTCGTGAACCGCGACTGCCGGGCGCACGAGCTCGACAACCTGTACATCGTCGACACCAGCGTGTTCCCGTCGATCGGCGCGGTCAACCCGGCGCTGACGGCGATGGCGAACTCGATCCGCGTCGGCGACCACCTGCTCGAGCGGATGGGCGCGAAGACGGAGGCTGCCGCGGCGGCCTAAGAGAGCTCCGTGCCGCCCGGGTGCAGGCTCGAGGTGATCTTCTCGATCGCCTGGCGCTCGTCAGGACTGACGCCTTCGCCCTCCTCTTTGTGCGCCTTGGCGACGTTCCCCGCGACCTCGAGGACGAAGTGCCGATAGCCCGCGACCTCGCCCGGAGCAGCCTTCTGCTCGAGGAGCTCGACCGCTTGGCTCAGCTTTGAGAGCCCTTCCTGCTCGACCTGCTCGGCCGAGCCGTACCGCTTCGTCGACGGCTTGTCGGCGACGAGTGCATCGAGGAGCTCACTCTCCCCGTGCTCCTGCCGGGCCTCGGCGTACGTCTTGGCGAGCGCCCAGCTCTCACGGAAGCTGCCGCCTTTCGAGGCCATCAGCGCGTACATCCCTGCCGCAGTCGGTCCCTCGCGAACGAGCTCCCACTCCTGCTCGTTGAAATCTGCCTTGCCTGTCATTGGCGTCTCCTTTCCTTCCCTGGGAGCTTAGGTCACGTGCGGTCTCTGAGGACGACCACCTCGTCGGCGAGGTCGACGCCCTCGGGTCGGTGTGTGATCAAGAGCACCGTCCGTCCCCGGCCTGCGGTGAAGACGTCCTGGACCAGCGCCTTGGCCGTCGGCGGGTCGAGGTGCGCGGTGGGCTCGTCGAGCACGAGCACCGGCGCCTCGGTCAGCAATGTGCGGGCGAGCGCGATCCGCTGGCGCTGTCCGCCTGAGAGCTCCCGTCCCTCTTCGCCGACAAGCGTGTCCAGGGCGTCCGGGAGGCTCTCCACCCAGTCGAGGATGCGCGCCGAGCGCAGGGCGCGGACGAGGTCGTCGTCACTCGCTTCGGGCTTTGCGAGCCTGAGGTTATCGCGGATGCTCGCCGAGAACAGGTGCGAGTCCTGGCCCGCGACGGCGATCAGTCTGCGCACGTCCTCCTGGCGGTAGCGGCGCAGGTCTTCGCCGGCGAGCGTGACTCGGCCGCGCTCAGGGTCGACGAAGCGCTGGAGCAGGCGTACGACCGTCGTCTTGCCCGCGCCGCTCGGGCCGAGCAAGACGACTCGCCGCCCCGGCTCGAGGCGCAGGCTGAAGCCGTCGAGCGCCGGTTGCTCGCCGGGTAGGTACCGCGCGCGCACATCGTCGAGCTCGATCGAGAAGGGCGGCACCGGGGCGGGGAGCGGTTGAGCCGGGTCGACGATGCGCGGGTCGCGGTCGGTGAGGTCGAGCACGCGCCTGCCGGCCGCGACGGTCGCCTGCAGCTCCCGGAAGGACTCGGTCAAGGGCTGGACCGCCTCGAAGGCGGCGAGCGACAGGAGCGCAAGCAGCGCGATCAGGACGCGGTCGAGGCGTCCGTCGGAGTGCGCCTGGACACTGACTGCGAGCACACCGACGACCGTTGCGCCCGTGATCAGCAGACGAAGCCCGTCGCCTAGGCCGTCTGCGAGGGCGGCTCGTCGAGAAATGCGGACGAGCCGTGAGTCGGCCCTGCGCATCGAGCTGACGCGGGCGCGCTCGAGCCCAAACGCTGCCAGCTCTGCGCTACCGGCCAGGGTCTCGACGAGCTCGGCCGCCAAAGCGCCGCGGGCCTGTGCGTAGCGGGCGGACGACCGTCGCGAAAGGGACGCGGCCGTCGCAGGCACGGCGATCCCGCCGAGCAGCAGGCCGCACGCGAGGACGAGCCCCGCGGCCGGGAGGAAGACGGCGGCCAGAGCGACCGAGGCCCCGCCGGCGATCAGTGCGATGAGCGGAGGCTCGAGTCCGCGCAGGTACAGGTTCTGGAGCGAGTCCACATCCGCGACGAACCGGGAGAGCAGGTCGCCGCGCCTCGTGTCCTCGATCTGAGCCGGCGCCAGGGGCTCGACCGCCTCGTACACCTGCGCACGGGCCCGGCCGAGCGAGCGCAGTGCGACGTCGTGCGAGGCAAGCCGTTCCAGGTAGCGCGCCAGGGGCCTCATGAGCCCGAAGAAGCGGACGCCGACGATCGCCGCCGTCAGCGACAGCACAGCCGGGTGCTCCGCCGCTCGCGAGATCAGGTAGCCGGCCGTCGCCATCAGCCCGACACCGCAGAGAATCGTCAGGACGCCGAAGAGCGCGGCGAGCGCGAGCCGCGTCCGGCGCACGTCGGTGAGCAGCATGAGCCTGCGGATCGTCGCAGTCATAGAACCTCGTCCTTGATTGCGGTCATGCCCTTGCCGCCGTCGAGCCGGACGACGCGGTCCGCGTGCTCGACGAGCTCGGGCCTGTGGGCGATGAGGAGCACCATGCGCCCGGTTCGCAGCCGCTCGACCGCCTCGGTGACGACGGCCGCGCTCGTCCGGTCGAGATCGGCCGTCGGCTCGTCGAGGATCACGAGCGGCGCGTTGCGCACGAATGCCCGGGCGAGAGCGATGCGCCTGCTCTCGCCTGCTGACAGGGGACGGCCGCCGTCACCGACGAGCGTGTCGTAGCCGAACGGCAGCGCCAGGATGAAGCGGTCCGCGCCCGCGAGCACGGCCGCGTCGCGAACGGAGCGCGCCGTCGCGCCGTGGTCACCAAGCCGGATGTTGTCGGCGATCGTGCCGCGGAAGATCGTCGGCCGTTGCGGCACCCACGCGATCTGCTCGCGCCAGACGTCGGCGCGGCAATGGGCGAGATCGATGCCGCCCGCAGAGATCCGGCCTCGGACCGGGTCGACGAAGCGCAGGAGCAGGCTCGCGACGGTCGTCTTGCCGGAGCCGCTCGGCCCGATTAGCGCGACGGTCTCCTCCGGGTACAGCTCCAGGTCGAGCTCGTCGAGCACGACCTCTGGGCGCGATGGATACGCGAACGAGACGCTCTCGAACCGGACTGGTGCGTCTAGCGGGGTCGGCGCGATCAGCTTCCCACTCGTCACGGCCGCCGCGGGCTCGTCGAGCAGCTCGAACATGCGCTCGGCGACCGCGATCCCGTCGGCGCTCGCGTGGAACTGCGCGGCGAGCTGGCGCACGGGGAAGTAGAGCTCCGGAGCGAGCACGAGCACTGTCAGCGCCGCCTGGAGCCCGAGCGAGCCGTCGACGAGCCGCACACCGGCCGTGACGGCGACGAGTGCGACGCCGAGCGTGGCAGCCAGCTCGAGTACCGACCCGGAGAGGAACGCGACGCGCAGCGTGCGCATCGTCGTCCTGCGATAGCGCTCGCCGATGCGGTCGAGCACCGCCGCTTGCGCCGGCCCACGGTTGAATGCACGGAGCGTCGCCAGCCCCCGCACGACGTCCAGGAAGTGGGTCGAGAGCAGGCGCAGGGCAAGCCAGCGCTCTCTTGTCCGCTCCTCCGTGTAACGGCCGATCAGCCACATGAAGACGGGCACGAGCGGAAGCGTGAGCAGCATCACTCCGGCGGAGATCGGGTCGATCGCGGCTGCGAGCGCGAGCACCGCCACCGGGACGACGACCGCGAGCACGACCTGTGGCAGGTACCGGGCGAAATAGGCTTCGAGCCCCTCGACGCCCTGGACGGCGGTCGCCGCGATCTCACCGGCCTCGGCGCCGTCGAGCGCGATCGGCTGGTTCCGGAGCCTGCGCTCCACGAGCTCGAGCCGGAGCTCCGAGAGAACGGTCGAGGCTGCGCGCCTGCCGGCGACCTCGAAGCCCCATGTCAGGACGCTCCGCCCGGCGAAGGTCAGCGCGAGGAGGACGAGATCCGGCGCGATGTCGCTCAGGGTCCCGCCCGAGAACGCGCCCGCGACGATCTTTGCGATCAACACCGCCTGGAGCAGGACGAGCGCCGCCGACAATCCGCCGAGTGCCGCGTCGAGGATGAGCAGGCGACGCACGGGGCGGGCGCGGCGCATGAGGTGCGAGTCGAAGACGCGCACGATCAGCGTGCCATTGCGAAGTCGGTCCTGGCCAGATCGACCGTCGTCGACGTGGGCGGGCTCATCCCGAGTCGAACGCTAGAAGGTCGCTCCGGAGGTGACATCGTCCGATGGGGATGAAGCCGATTGGCTGCGAGCACCCGAAGCTCCTTCCATGAGCGAGCCGGTCAGCCCGTCGGGCGAGCAGGTCGAGCTCACCGTCGAAGACCAGCACGTGGTCGTGGTCGGGGTCGGCGGCGGCCTGCGCCGGTACGACGCGGGAGACGAATCGGTGCTCGACGGCTACAGCATCGTCTCGATGTGCGGGTCCGGCCGCGGGCAGCTGCTCGCGCCATGGCCGAATCGGGTTCAGGACGGGAGCTACGAGTTCGACGGCGAGCGCTACCAGCTGGCGATCGACGAGCCTGAGCGGCAGAACGCGATCCACGGGCTCGTGCGCTGGTCGACGTGGTCGGTGGCCGAGCGCACGTACGACCGAACTGTGCTCGAATATCGGCTGCACCCGACGCCCGGCTACCCGTTCACGCTCGATTTCCGTGTCGAGTACTTGCTCGCGGAGGATGGCCTGACCGTGCGGGTTCAGGCGACGAATCTGGGGGAGGAGGCATGCCCATACGGCTTCGGCGCGCATCCGTACCTCTCGGGTGGCGACGGACTGGTGGATGAGCTCGACCTTTGCGTTCCGGCCGAGACGGCGCTGGTCTCGGACGAGCGCTCGATCCCGATCGGCCGCCAGTCCGTCGACGGGACCGAGCTCGACTTTCGCGCGCTGACGCCGCTTGGCTCAGTGCAGCTCGACCACTGCTTCACCGATCTCGTGCGCGACGGAGACGGCCGCGCCCACATCGAGCTCGGTGGGCGGGCCACGCTGTGGGTCGACGAGAGCTACCCGTATGTAATGGTCTTCACGGGCGACGCGCTCCCCGACGTCGCGCGGCGGAGCGTCGCCGTCGAGCCGATGACCTGCGCTCCGAACGCGTTCCGGAGCGGCGACGGCCTGATCCGTCTCGAGCCGGGCGAGACCCATTCGGGAAGCTGGGGAATCTCCCCGGCGCGCCTGACCTAGATCCCTGCATCTGGCAAGGTTTCGGGGATGACGGAATTCGTTTCCGCCCGAGAGGTCCGCTCGGGACGGTCGGTGGCATGGCGGCTCGCGCACGACTCCCGTGTGCGGTACGTCCTGCTCGTGGGCGCCCTAGCGGGCGCCTACTACGGCGCGGCGCAGATCGGCTACACGCTGAAGTTCACGGGCGCCGTCGCGGCGATCGTCTGGCTGCCGGTCGGAGTCGGGATCGCGTTCCTCTACCTAGGGGGCCTGAGCCTCTGGCCGGGGGTCGTCCTGGGCGACCTGCTCGCGAATCAATACGACACTCTCCCGGTCGGCTCCGCGGTCGGACAGACGCTCGGGAACACGCTCGAGGTGCTCGTGGCTGCTTATCTGCTTCGCCGGCTCGTACGCAACGGCCGCCCGCTGGACAGCGTGACGGGGGTCTGCGGGCTCCTCGTCGCGATCTTCGCCGGCACCGCGGTCAGCGCGACGATCGGGCCGCTCTCATTGCGCCTCGGCGGGGTGCTGAAGACATCGGATTTGCCGCACGTCTGGCATACGTGGTGGCTTGGGGACACCGCGGGTGCGCTCGTCGTCGTTCCGCTCGCGCTGGCCTGGTGGCGCCCTCTCGACCTCTCGTGGACGCGCTCGCGGATCGCCGAAGGAGCTCTGATGCTGGCCGCTGTGATCGCGCTCAGCGAGGTCGCGCTGCGGACCGACCGGCCGCTCGTCTACATCGTCTTTCCTGCCTTGATCTGGGCCGCGCTGCGGTTCGGGCCGCGCGGCGGGACGCTCGCCGTTGCCGTGGCCGTCGGGTTCGCGCTCTGGAAGACGGCTCATCACGCCGGGCCGTTCGTCGTCGCCTCGATCCCGCGCAGCACGCTCAGCACGCAGCTCTACGTCTCGGTCGCGGCGCTGTCCACGATGTTCCTCGCCGCCGTCGTCGCCGAGCGCGAGGAGATCGCGAAGGGCTTGCGTGAGTCACGGTCGCGCCTGGTGACCGTCGCAGACAATGAGCGAAGAAGGCTCGAGAACAACCTCCACGATGGGGCCCAACTGACGCTGACGATGCTGGCCGGTCAGCTCGCGACGGCCAGACAGGAGGCACAGCGCAAGCCCGAGCTCGCCCCCGGGCTCTTCGAGGACGCGGAAACGCATCTCCTGATCGCCATCGACGAGCTCCGCGATCTTGCGCACGGGATCCACCCGACGATCCTCACCGACCTCGGCCTCGTCGAGGCGATCCGGAGCCTGTCCGACGGCTCACCGGTTCCGATCCGGCTGCTCGAGCTGCCTGCGGGCAGGCTCGACTCGACCGCGGAGGCGACCGCGTACTACGTCGTCGCCGAGGCGCTGACGAACGCACAGCGCCACGCCAACGCGAAGCAGATCACGATCCGCGTCCTCGAGTCCGGGCGCTACCTGCGGATCGAAGTCGGAGACGACGGCGTCGGCGGCGCGGACGAGCGACTCGGCTCGGGCCTTCAGGGCCTGCGGGACCGGGTCGAAGCCTTGGGCGGCATGCTCCGGGTGGCGAGCGGCGCCGGTCGCGGGACGCTGGTCCGCGCGGACATTCCGCTGCCTTCCCGCAATTGACCCAGCCGGGTCAAGACGCGCACGACCGCAACTGAGAGGCTGGAGGCATGAGCACGCACCGCACGACTCCTTCCGAGATCCGCCGCTTCCGCGTCAAGCACGCGCTGCGCTCGATCGAGGACGCGCTGAGCCTCCTCCGAGACAAGCCGGCCGAGGGCATCGAGACGCGGGCGCTGGAGCGTGTCCGCGACGACCTCGCCGTCGTCCTGCGCACGCTCGAGCCCGCTCGCTGACCAGTCCGCCTGACCTGAGGCGCCCGCGCTGCGATGATTGGCGCGTGCAGCGCTTCATGGTCACGATCGAAGGACCGGGCTGGACCGACCTCCAGGATGTCGAGCTGCCTCGGGCGCCCTCGGAAGGCGACACGATCGAGACGCGATACGGGACCTGCATCGTGACGAGTGTCGAAGCCGCGCCGAACGCGGACAGCTACAGCGGCAAGATCACCTGCCGTCTACCGGGCTAGGAGTGCGTGGCGGTGTACCGGCCAAGCGCCTCTTCGTAACCGTCGATCGAGCGCTCCAGGCGCTCGACGTGCAAATGGTCGGCCGGCGGTTCCCGGAAGACCATTTCTCTGAGCCGCTCCAGCGCCTCGAGGATCCGAGCCAGCTGCTCGTCATCCAGCTCGTCAGGCACCGACTCGGCGCCAAGCTTTCCTAGACGGCGTTCGGATTCGGCTCCGCCGGCCGCATGACCGCGCCGATTAGCCACAGGATCGGGAAGAAGATCCCGAACACGAACAGCCATCCGTGTCCCTTCCTGAGCGTCATGAGGCCCAGGGTGAACAGGATCGTGATGTAGAGGATGAAGCCGAGGATGCCGACGCCCCACCACATTGGTTGCCCTCCTTCAGTAGCCCGCCGATTAGGCGCATTACAGCACCTGCTCGGCGCTCAGGCCGCGGGTATGGGCTCGCCCTCCGGCGGTGGATCGCGCTCGACCTCCTCCTCGAGCGCCTTGGCCTCGGCCAGCTCACGCGTGATGTGGAGAGCCGCCGAGGTCAGCGGTGCGGCCAGGACCATCCCGATCATTCCGAAGATCGCGCCGGCGCCGATCGTGACGATCAGGACCACGAGCGGGTTGAGCTCGAGCGTCGCCCCGAACGCGATCGGCTGCACGATGTTCTGGAGCAGCCCGTTCGCGAGGATGACCATCACGAGCATGATCGCGGCGTCGGTCGTGCCCTGCGACGAGAGCGTGAGGAGAACCGCGAAGGCGCCCGAGACGAACGCCCCGATGAACGGGATGTACGCGGTCACGAAGACGACCACGGCGATCGTCCCGGCGAGCGGCACGCCGAGGATGAGGGCGGTGATGCCGATCACGATCGCGTTGAAGCCCGCCACGATCGACACGCCGAGGAAGTAGCGGCGCAATGACTTGATCACGTTCCCGGTGATCACGGTTGCGACGTCCACCGGCACTCCCAGGTGCCGGTCGATGAAGCGGCGAATAGTCGGCCCGTCCTTGAGCAGGAAGAACGTGGCGAACGCCGTGAAGGTTAGGAAGAAGACGAGGGAGGTCAGGCCCGCGATCCCATTGAGGACGCCTTGCACGAGGGTCTTCCCAGACTCGACGGTTCCGCTCTTGGAGTTCTGCGTGGCGTCCGAGGTGCCGCCCGCGCCCGTGTCGTTGAACCAGCCCTGGATCTTGTCCACGGCCTGCGAGAGGGACGACTTGATCTCCGAGGACTGCTCGTAGAGTCCGCCGAAAACCATCAGAGCGACCAGAAACGCGAGTGCGAGCAAGGCCAGCAGGACGATCCCCGCCCCCGCGATTCTGGGAACCCGATGGCGCTGCAGTTTGGTCACGAGCGGCCCCGCGACCGTCGCCAGGATCGCGCCAACCGCGACCGGGATCGTGATCGTCGAAGTCAGGCCGAGCAGCCAGACGAGCCCGACGAAGACGATGCCGACCCCGACGAGGAACCAGGCCAAGAGGCCGAGGTCGCGCAGCCACATCGGAGCGGAGAAGACGCGCGAGAGCGACGTGGCGTCGATCTCGACGATCGCCCGATCGGGCGGCGCTTGGTCGTCCGGGTCGGCGTGGCCTAGGTGAAATCGGTCGAAGAAGCCCATCCTGCGCCGCGGCATGCTCGAGCGGAAGCTACCGCGGTCATCGGCTGGCGTCCTCGCGCGATGTTCTGCCCCACGGACATGGAGTCCGGCGGGGCCGCGCTGTACGCTCACCCATGATGTCCGAGGCGACCGTCGCAGCCGGCCCCGTCGCGCCCGAACCGGTTTCCAAGCGCCGCCGCATCGTCAAGATCGTGTCCTGGGTCGTGGGCCTCGCGGTGCTGCTCGTCGTGCTCGAGCTGGCCGGGGTCAACGTCCGCGACTGGCTCAAGGAGCTCTGGGACTCCGTCACGGAGATCTCGCTCGTCTACGTCGTGCTCGGCTGCATCTTCCAGTGCTTGCAGACGACGTTGACCGCGCTCGGGTGGTACGGGATCCTCCGCTACGCGTATCCGGGCGGCGTGACCTTCATGCCGGTCCTCGCGTCCTACGCCACGGGCGTCGCTTTGAACGGCTTCCTGCCCGCAAACATCGGAACGTTCGTGTCGCTGCTCATGTACGTCGCGATCGTCCAGGGCGCCACGTTCCCCGGAATCCTGGCGGGCTACGTCGTCCAGAAGATCTTCTACCTGATCATCGGGACGCTGATCTACATCTACCTGTTCCTGGCCGTGGCCGGATCGTTCGACTTCCAGTTCGGGAACGAGAAGGACGCGATCTTCAACCACCCCGTGGTGACGATCGGGATCATCGGCGGCGGGATCTTCCTCATCGCAATCCTCCTGCGGATCTTCTGGAACTGGGTCAAAAAGATGTGGGCCAAGGCGAAGCAGGGTGCGGCGATCCTGAGCGACCTCCGCTCGTACGTGAAATGGGTGCTTCTGCCTCAGATGGGGGGCTACGCCGCGAAGGTGATGGTGATCATCGTCTTCCTCGCCGCGTACAGCATTCCCGTCACGTTTGGCTCGGTGATGAGCGTTCTCGGCTCGAACCAGCTCGCGAACATTCTCTCGCTCACCCCGGGCGGCATCGGCGTCAACCAGGCGTTCAACGCGTTCGCGCTCGACAGCTACACGAGCTCGACGACGGCCACGGCGTACTCGATCTCGCAGCAGCTGATCACGACGGCCTTCAACGTCGGTTACGCGCTCGTACTGGTCTGCATCGTCTTCGGCTGGAGCGGAGGCTCGAAGCTCGTCAAGGACTCGTACGCCGACGCGAAGGTGAAGGCCGGCGAGATGAAGGAGCAGCGCGGGCAGATGCTCGGCGACGACGAGGGTCCCGAGCCGGCTTGAGCCGGACGCAGTACTACACGGCGGCGACGCTCGACGGCTTCATCGCGGATCCGGACAACTCGTTGGAGTGGCTCTTCACACGGAAGCGCGAAGAGGGCGGCGCGCTCGACTACGCGGACTTCATCGCCGAGGTCGGCGCGCTCGCGATGGGGTCGACGACGTACGAGTGGATCCTCGACTACGAGTCCGCGAACTGGCCCTACGAGCAGCCGAGCTGGGTGTTCACGCATCGCGAGCTGCCCGTCGTCGCGGATGCGCACGTGGAGTTCGCGCGCGGCGACGTGGCACCTGTGCACGAAGAGATGGTGCGCGCGGCCGGCGGGAAGAACGTCTGGATCGTGGGCGGCGGAGACCTGGCCGGCCAGTTCGCCGACGCGGGCCTGCTCGACGAGGTGCTCGTCACGATCGCCCCGGTCACGCTTGGCGCCGGAGCGCCGCTCCTGCCGCGGCGGATCGAGCTCAGCCTGGAGGAGGTCGGCCGGAACGGCGACTTCGTCTGCGCCAGGTTCGGCGTCGCTCGCCCCTAGGGCGCGATGTTGTGGTTGAGGCGAAACACGTTTTCGGGGTCGTACTTCCGCTTGACCTCACGCAGCCGCTCGTAGTTCGGGCCGTAGGCGTTGCGGATGGCGTCGTCGGCTTGGTCGTCGCCGAGGTAGTTGAGCCAGCGGCGCGTCGCCATGTGTGGTCGGAGGGCAGCGAATGTCTCTCGCGTCCAGGCGACGTTGGCGTCCGTCTCCGCGGGGTCCATCCACTCCGTCGGGATCAGGATGTTCCAGCCGGGCTGCCGGTGCGGGACCGCCGTCTCCGTTGGCCCGACCCGGGTGACCGCGCCGTGGAAGTGCTCGAACAGGATCGCGTTCATGGGCGACGGGGTCGCAGCGAACTGCTCGACGGCCGTGTCGATGAACGGGTCGCTCAGTTCGTCGACGAAGCTCGAGAGCCAGTAGTTGAGCGCGCCAGCGGGATACGCCTCGTCCAGGATCGTGTTCATCACCGTGTACGGCATCGGCCCGACCTCCACGACGGCGGGCGAGCCGAAGGACTTGAAAGGTTCCAGGTCGCGCTCGGCTACATCCGGCTCCCCGAGATGGAAGACGACTAGCGCGGCGAGCTTCGCGCCGGAGCCGTCGGGCGCGTGCACGAGCCCCGCGAACACGCTCGCGTCGTCGGGGAGGCCGGCTGCGGCCTCGCGGTAGAAGCGGAGCACGTCCGGGGCAGCGTCGAACGGATGTGCGATCAGCCCGCCTGTGATCTGGCTCACGGGGTGAACGCGGTACGTGAACGAGGTGGCCACGCCGAAGTTGCCTCCGCCGCCTCGCAGAGCCCAGAACAGGTCGGGATGCGACGCGTCATCCACCTGGAGCACGTCTCCGAAGGCTGTGACGAGCTCGACGGACTCGAGGTTGTCCGCCGCGAGCCCATACTTGGACATCAGCCAGCCGAGGCCGCCGCCGAGGGTGTAGCCGGCGATCCCTGTCGTCGAGATGAGGCCGCCAGTGACCGCCAAGCCGTGCTCGCCCGTTGCCGTGTTGAAGTCGGCCCAGGTCGCTCCGCCTTGCGCGGTCGCCGTCGAGCGCTCTGGATCGACAGTCACCTTTCTCATGTCGGCGAGGCTGATCATCACTCCACCCTCGGTGACGGCGCGGCCGGCGACGTTGTGACCGCCGCCGCGCACGGACACCTCGAGACCTGCGTCGCGCGCAAAGGCGAGGGCCGCGACGACGTCGTCCGTCGTCTGCGCGCGCACGATCACCGCCGGCCTGCGGTCGACGAGCCCGTTGTGAATCGCGCGCGCCTCGTCGTAGTCGGGCTCGCTGGGGGTGATGACTGATCCGGTCACCTGCAATCGCGCAGTGTCGATCGAGGTCATGGGGTCACTCCTTCCAAGGGTCTTTTGCCATTCGGGACCATACGAAGACTGTGAGCTCTTCGGATTCGCGAGCCACTCAGTAGCGTTCACCCCCATGGTCACGCCCGAGGAGATCCAGCGCGTCTCGTACTTCGCGGCGCTCAGCCCCGAGAGCCGGGAGCGGCTCGCGCGCACTTCTGCGGACGTCAGCCTCGCTCCGGGCGAGTACGCGGCGCACGAGGGCGACGGTCGCGCGCTGTTCGCGCTGCTCGAGGGTCACATCGAGGTCGTGAAGCTAGTCGACGGCATTCCCCGCCTCGTCGGTGAGCGCCACCCGGGGGAGTTGATCGGCGAGGTGCCGATCACGCTTGGAACGGTCTTCCCGGTCGGTTTCCGCGCCTCGGTCCCCTCGCGGGTGATGCGGATCGAGCCGCACGACTACCACTCGATCGCCGCGCAGGAGCCGGCGCTGGTGAAGGCCGTCGGAGCGCTCGCTGGCAACCGGATGAGCGGGCCGGGCGGCCTGTCGGGCATCGCGGCGGAGCCTCCGCCCCCGCGGGCGATCGTCGTCGGCGACCGTTGGGACGCTCCGTGCTCGGACCTGCGGCGCTTCCTCGACCGGAACCAGATCTCGTTCACCTGGCTCCAGCCGGATGCCGAGGACGCGGTCGAGGAGTGGGGTGGGCCGCTGCCCTCTGCGGAGGAGCGTCCGG
>JBKPQP010000089.1:0-15524 GCA_046734155.1 Actinomycetota bacterium
GACGAGCGAAGCTCCGGCGCGCGTTGCCGACCTGGCCGATCTCGGCGTCGAGTTCGACCCGGGCCTCGGCCTGGAAGGCGGGCACTCGCGCGCGCGCGTCGTCCACGCAGGCGGCGCCGCGACCGGACGCCACATCGCGCATGCGCTCGCAGAACGGGTGCTCGATCACCCGCGGATCTCCATTCGCGAGGGACAGGCCGTCGAGCTCTGGTCGAGCGGATCGCGCTGCGTGGGCGTGACTACGGAAGGCGCTGCGATCTCGGCTCGGTCGACGCTGCTCGCGACGGGCGGCGCGGCAGCCCTCTGGGAGCGCACCACCAACCCGGCAGGCGCAGTCGGTGACGGGATTGCGATGGCGTACCGCGCGGGAGCCGGCGTCGCCGACCTCGAGTTCGTCCAGTTCCATCCCACCGCGCTGCGCGGCTCGAGCGTTCTGCTCAGCGAAGCCCTGCGCGGCGCAGGGGCGCTCCTTCTCGACGACACGGGGCACCGCTTCACCGACGAGCTCGCGCCACGGGATGTCGTCGCAAGGGAGATCGGAGCGCGCGGCACTGCGCTGCTCGACCTCCGTCCTGTCGACCGCGACCGCTTTCCTTCTCTGATCGGCTCCCTCGAGGACGCGGGCTTCGACCCCGCCGTCGAGCCGATTCCGGTCGCGCCGGCGGCGCACTACACGATGGGCGGCGTCGTCACTGACCTCGACGGGCGAACCGAGCTGCCGGGGCTGTATGCGGCCGGCGAGTGTGCCTGCACGGGTGTCCACGGCGCAAACCGCCTCGCGTCGAACTCGCTCCTCGAATGCCTCGTCTTCGGCCGCAGAGCCGCGCTCGCCGCGCTCGAGGAGCCCCCTCTGCCGGCCCGGCTCGACGCACCACCGGCCCCGTGCCCGCCTGAACCCGTCACACTCGACATCCGCCGGGCGCTGTGGCAAGACGCGGGCCTCGTCCGCGACGCCGCCGGGCTCGAGCGTCTCCGCGAAGCGCCACACCTCCTTACGAGGCTGATCGCCGAGGGGGCGCTCTCCCGCACAGAGAGTCGCGGAGCCCATTTCCGCGCCGACCGGCCGAACGAGGATGCCGAGCTCGCCGGCCACGTCGTCCAGAGATCGGGACAGGAGCCCGTGCTGGAGCGATGGTCGTAGCGCAGGAGCTCGATCTCGAGCGCATCGCGCTCGCCGCGCTCGCCGAGGACGTGGGCCGCGGCGACGTGACGACCGAGGCCACGGTGGCCGAGGACGCGACGTGCACTGCGCGTTTGCTGCTCAAGGAGCCGGGTGTCGTCTCCGGGTTGCCGGTGGTGGAGGCAGTCTTCCGCGCGGTCGATCCGAACGCCTCGTTCGAACCGTCCGCTGCCGACGGTGACCGCTTCGAGCAACCGACCGATCTGGCCCGCATCTCCGGCCGAACGCGTGCAGTCCTCACCGGAGAACGGACCGCGCTCAACTTTCTCGGCCGCCTGTCCGGAATCGCGACGCTCACACGTCGCTTCGTCGATGCGGTCGAAGACACCGGCGCCGAGATCCTCGACACGCGCAAGACGACGCCGGGCCTGCGGGCACTCGAGAAGTACGCCGTGCGCTGCGGTGGCGGGCGCAACCACCGCTTCGGTCTCGACGACGGGATCCTCGTCAAGGACAACCACCTGCGCGCCGCCGGCGGGGTCCATCCCGCGGTCGAGCTGCTGCGCGCGACCGGATCCGGCCTGCCGATCGAGATCGAGGCCGAGACCCTGGACGACGTGCGCGACGCGCTCGACGCGGGCGTTGAGCAGATCCTGCTCGACAACATGCCGCCGGCGTTGATGCGCGAGGCAGTCCAGGTCGTCGACGGCAGGGCGACGCTCGAAGCCTCGGGCGGGGTCTCGCTCAAGACGGTGCGCGAGATTGCAGAGACCGGCGTCGACTTCGTCTCGGCAGGCGCGTTGACCCACTCGGCCCGCTCCCTCGACGTGTCGCTGGAGCTCGAGTGACGACGGCCGAGATCTCCACGCTCCAGGAGGAAGTCCGCGCCCTCGCCGCCGAGCGCGAGGCCGTGATCCTCGCGCACAACTACCAGGTGCCAGAAGTGCAGGACGTAGCCGATTTCGTCGGCGACTCGCTGGGCCTGTCCCGCGAGGCCGCCGCGACGGACGCCGAGGCGATCGTCTTCTGCGGCGTCCACTTCATGGCCGAGACGGCGTCGATCCTCGCGCCGGACAAGACGGTGCTCATTCCCGACCTCGATGCGGGCTGCTCGCTGGCCGCGTCGATCACGGCCGACCAGTTGCGAGCCTGGAAGGCGGAGCATCCAGGCGCGGTCGTCGTCTCGTACGTGAACACGACCGCCGAGGTGAAGGCGGAGAGCGACTACTGCTGCACGTCGGGGAACGCGAAGTCCGTGATCGAGGCGATCCCCGAGGACCGCGAGATCCTGTTCCTGCCCGACCTCTTCCTCGGCGTCTGGCTCGAGCGCACGACAGGGCGCAAGCTGAAGATCTGGATGGGCGAGTGCCACGTGCACGCCGGCATCCGGCCGGCCGACATCGAGCGCTGGCAGGACGAGGCGCCCGACGCCGAGCTGCTCGTGCACCCCGAGTGCGGCTGTGCGAGCCAGTGCATGGCGTTCGGGAACGAGCGCACGCACATCCTGTCGACCGAGGGGATGATCAACTTCGCAAAGTCTTCGCCGAAGCAGCGGTTCCTCGTGGCGACGGAGACGGGGATCATCCACCGCCTGAACAAGGAGGCCCCCGAAAAGCGGTTCGAGGCCATCTCGGAGAAGGCGATCTGCAAGTACATGAAGATGATCACGCTCGAGAAGCTGCGCGACTCGCTGCGCGACTGGAAGCACGTGGTCACGGTCGAGCCGGAGCTCGCGGCCCGCGCCCGCGGCGCGATCGACCGGATGGTCGCGATCGCTTAGTCGCCGGCGATCGCTTAGCCGCCGGCGATCGCCGCGACGACCCTGATCGTCTCGGCGCCGCTCAGCGCCGTCTCGATCCCGTCGCCGGTGCGCACGTCCTCGCGGTCGACGTAGACGTTCACGAGCGGCCGGAGCTCGCCGCGCTCGTCGAAGAGCAGGTCACGTACGGGCAGGGCTTCGAGCGCGCCACGAACAGTCGCTGCCTCCACGTCGAACTGCTTCTGACCGCCCGCCTGATCCGCGAGCAAGCCTGGCACCCTGACGACTACCACTCGGCGACTTCGACCGAGAGCACAGCGGGCAGGTGCCGCGCCGCCTCGATCCACTCCTCGCCCTCGTTGGGGGAGACGAAGATCGAGCCACTCTTGGTGCCGAAGTAGATCCCGACGGGGTCGCGCCGATCTGACGCCATGCCCTCGCGCAATACCTCGACCCACGCCTGTTCGGGCAGACCGTTCGAGGCGAGGGCCCAGCTCTGCCCGCCGTCCTCGGTGCGATAGACGCCCAGCCGGCCACCGGTCGTCACCCGGTCGCCACCTCCAACCTCGCCCTCGGAGCCGCGAACGGAGTCCTCGGGGATCACGAAGGCCATGTCCGGTTTCAGGTGGTTGATCGCGATCGGGAAACCGAATGAGCTCGGCAGGCCGTTGTCCTCGAGCCGCTCCCAGTTCTCTCCTTTGTCGTCGGTGCGATAGACGCCGCAGTGGTTCTGCTGCCACAGCCGTCCCTCGAGTTCGGGGTGGAGCAGGACCTTGTGCACGCACTGCCCGACCTCCGGGAAGCGGTCTTCCTCGTTGAAGTCCGCGGCGGTGCCCTTGTTCTTCGGGGCCCACGTCTTCCCGTCGTCCTCGCTGCGGAAGACCCCCGCGGCCGAGATCCCGATGTAGATCGTGTTCGGGTCGGTCGCGTGAACCTGGATCGAGTGGGTGCACATCCCGCCTGCGCCGGGGTTCCAGCGCTCGCGGGTCTCGTGCTGGATCAGGCTCATCACCGGCTGCCAGCTCTCGCCCCGGTCGTCCGAGCGGAAGAGTGCGCCAGGAGCAGCACCGAGCCAGAGCGTGTCCCCGTGACCCGGCTCGACGTGCCAGGTCTTTTCGAGCGTGAGCCCGGTTTCCTCCGGCAAGCCAAGGCCCTCGCTGCGCTCCCAGGTCTTGCCGCCGTCGGATGAGCGCTGGACGGTCGCGCCGTAGACGAAGTTGTTCGCCGCTGCTAAGAGCGTCCCGTCGTGCGCGGTCGCGTGGAAGACCTCCCAACCCGGGAGCGACGGCTCCTCGACCGTCCACTCTCGGCGGTCTTCGCCCCCGCGGAGCACGAAGAGACCCTTGCGCGTGCCGACGAGAATCGAGGGCGCCATCGCTCGGTAGCCTAGTCACTCGTGGCCAGGCTCACCGACAAGCAGGCTCAGCTATTCCTGGGCAAGAACTTCGGAGCGGTGGCGACCATCCGCCCCGACGGGACGCCGCATGTGACGCCGGTTTGGGTCGACTACGACGGCGAGCACGTCGTCTTCAACACCGCGACCGGGCGCGCCAAGTGGCACCACATGCTCCGCGACCCGCGCATCACGATCGAGGTCTACGCGCAGGACGACCCGTACGACTACGTCACGGTGACGGGGACGGCTGAGCTGATCGAAGGGGACGAGGCCGACCGCCACATCGACAAGCTCTCGGAGAAGTACACCGGCAACCCGAAGTTCCAGAGCCACCGGCCGGGCCAGCGCAGAGTGATCGTGCGCGTCACGCCCGAGCGCGTCTCTTGATCACGATCTGCGAGGTCGGGCCGCGGGACGGCCTGCAGAACGAGAAGGACGTCCTCCCGCCGGAGACGCGGGCCGAGCTCGTCAACCGGCTCGCGGCGGCGGGATTGCCCGTGGTCGAGGCGGTCAGCTTCGTCAGCGCCGAGCGCGTGCCGCAGATGGCCGGGGCGGAGGAGGTCGTCGGCGCGATCGAGCGGCGCGACGGGACGGTCTACGCGGGGCTTGCGTTGAACGAGAAGGGCTACGACCGGCTGCGAGAAGCCGGGCTCGGCGAGGTCCGCTTCGCCCTCGCCGCGACTGAGAGCTTCAGCATGCGGAACGCGAACGCGTCGGTGGACGAGGCCCTCGCGGCAGCAGTGAGAGTTCTCGCGCGCGCGCGCGAGGACGGCGTCCGCTCGACGGTCACGATCAGCGTCGCCTTCGGCTGCCCGTTCGAGGGCCGGGTCGACCCGGGCAAGGTCGTCGAGCTGGCCGAGCGGCTGGCCGCGGCCGACGACGTCGTACTTGCCGACACGATCGGCGTTGCGACTCCCGGCCAGGTGAAGCGGTTGATGGAGGACAGCGGCGCATCCGGCTTCCACGGGCACAACACGCGCAATACCGGTTTCGCGAACGCGTACGCCGCGCTCGAGGTCGGCGCGACGACGCTCGACGCGTCGATCGGCGGCCTGGGCGGCTGTCCGTTCGCCCCCAAGGCGACGGGCAACATCGCGACCGAGGACCTCGTCTACATGCTCGAAGGCGACGACGTCGAGACGGGCGTCGACCTCCAGGCTCTGATCGAAATCTCGCAGTCGCTCGAGCAGTTGCTCGGCCGGCAGCTCGAAGGCCAGGTCTATCGCGCGGGGACTAGCCCCGCGTCTCGATCGACCTGACGCGATCGTGCCTGTCGAACATGCCGCGGTCGCGCCCGGCGCCGCCGTCCGCGAAGTCGCGCCGTCCGTCGTACGAGTCGAGGAAGTCGCGCCCCGGCCCGCCGTAGAGCTTGTCGTGCCCCGGGAGGGCAGTGAACGGGATGTCTCCGATGATGATGTCGTCGCCGCCGCGCCCGTGGACGACGTCGTTGCCGCGGCCCGCGACGATCAGATCGCCCTTCGACGTTCCGACGATGTTGTCGGCGTGGCGCGTGCCGAGGACAACGCAAGGCCTCGTCCTAATGGGAGCCGCCGCGGGCCGCCACGCCGGACCCCACGCGCCGCGCGGCCCGACCAGCTCGCGTGGATCGAGGCCGTCGCCACCAGCGAGGTACATGTGGTCTCCCGGATCCGGCTCTCCTCGAGGGGCGTTGCCGACGCTCTCGTAGACGAGTTGCGACCCGTCGGGTGACCATGACGCGGCGCCCTCGAACGCATCCCGCGTTCTGGTCACGAACCTGATGTCCGTCCCGTCCGAGCTCGCGATCGCCAGGTCTTCGTCGCGTGAGAAGGCGATGCGGTTGCCGTCCGGCGACCATGCGAACCCAACCGCGTTCGCGAGTAGGAAGCGTGGGTCCGTCCCGGCGGGCCGGATCAGATGGAGGCCGTCGTTGAGCGAGTAGCCGATCCATTGCCCGTCGGGGGACCAGGCCGGGCTCTGAAGCTGGCTGTTCGGGTCGACGGAAGTGATTGGGACGGGCTCGCGGCCGGAGCCGTCCGGTCGAATCGTCACGAGCTGCTCCTGCGCAGGGTCCGAAGCGACGTAGGCGATGCGCGTGCCGTCGGGTGACCAGGTCGGCGCCCAGCTGAATCCAGCGGTCCCACGAGAGAGATTCCGCAAGTGGCTCCCGTCGGCGTCTGCGACGAAGACGTCCGCGGTGAGCGTTCCCGTCTGCCGGTAGAAGGCCACGCGGCTCCCGTCGGGCGACCATGCGATTCCTCCGTCGGCCTTCGGATCGGTGACGCGCCGGCCGCCGAGGCAGATCCCGCCTCCGAGCGGGGCAAAGCCGGAGTCCGAGACGCCTGCCGCGACCGTGAACGAAAGCGTCGCCTTGCCGGCGACCGGCGACGCCGAGGCGCCGATGGCACCAGTGAGCGCTGCAGCTACGGCGATGATCGCGACCCACCTCATTGGGGCAGGCTAGCCCCGAGCGATGAGCCTTCTGTTAGGCGGCGACTGAGTAGAGCCCGACGCGCATGTGCGGCAGCTCGACATCGCGCTCGTACGACTCGCCGATCTTCTCGGCCACGCGAATCGACGCGACGTTCTCGGGCGCGATCAGCGAGATCACATGGTCCCGGCCGAGCTCGCTGAAGGCGTGGTCTCGGCAGGCAGCCGCCGCTTCTGTCGCATAGCCGTTTCCCCAGAGCTCGTGGGCGATCGTCCAGCCGATCTCGAGCTCGAGGTCGCCGTCCAGCTGCTCGTGCATCGCGTTCACCCAGCGCTCGGGGTCCCACAGGAGGTACCCCACACGTCCCACGAAGCGCCCATCCTCCTTGCGAAGCACGCTGAAGAGGCCGACGCCGTGGCGCTCCCAGTGCAGGAGCATGCGCTCGATTGCCTGCGGCACCTGGTTGCGCGGGAGGGTAGAACCGCTCAGGTACCGAACGACCTCCGGATCGGCCCACACGTCCGCGTATCCGTTCAAGTCGCCGGGCTCCGGCTTGCGCAGGACGAGCCGCTCGGTCTCGAGCCGCACTAGGCGGCGACGCCGACGTGTGCGCGCGGAGCGAGGTTGAAGATCTTGAAGAACCGCTCCAAAGCCTCCGCATCGCCCGCTGCAAGTCGGACGCGGTGCTGGCGAATCGCCTTCCGCGGCTCGAGCTCGGTCGAGGCGAGCGCGAAGAACGTGTCCATGTCCATCGCCGCGTCGAGCTCGGCGCCTTCGGCGGGTCCCACGTCCGTGTGGAGATGCCCGTCCTCGAGCCGAGCTGTGAAAACGTCGTCGCCGACGCGCAGCACGTACGTCCCGGTGACCCCGGCGCCGGCCAGAGGGTCGTACAGCGCGAGAAATGCATTGACGCCCCACTCGGGGTAGAGCTCCTCGTCCGTGCCGGGGGGCCCGAGCGTCCGCGCGCCCCAGCGCGCGAGCGCGTAGACCGCCTCTTCGAGCTCTTGGCCGTACTCGGTCAGCTCGTAGACGGTCGAGGCGGCCGGGGGAGGGAGCTTCCGCTTCTGCACGACCCCCGCTCCTTCGAGGTCACGCAGCCGGGAGGCGAGGATGTTCGTGCCGATCCCGGGCAGGCCCTCGAGCAGGTCCGTGTAGCGCCTCGGCCCGCGCAGGAGCTCGCGCACGACGAGCAGCGACCAACGTTCGCCGACCATGCAGAGCGCGTGGGCGACGGGGCAGTACTGGTCGAAGCGCTTGGCCATGTGCGAAGTGTAGCGCACTTACTTCGGATGGAGAAGTGGATACTTGCAAAAAGAAAGTAGATCGTGCTAGGTTGCAAGCTAGTGATTGCTAACGGAGTTAATGAAGAAAGGAATAGACCGTGATCGCATCTGCTCGACGCAAGTGGTACGGGCTTGCGCTGCTCTTGCTCGTGCAGTTCATGGTCGTGCTCGACATCGCGATCGTGAACGTGGCCCTGCCCTCGATCCAGCTCGACCTGGGCTTCTCCCAGGAAAATCTGCAATGGGTGATCAGCGCCTACGCGCTCTTCTTCGGCGGCTTCCTGCTGCTCGGTGGGCGCCTGGCTGACCTCCTCGGACGGCGTCGGCTCTTTCTCGCCGGAATCGTCCTCTTCACGACTGCCTCACTCGTCTCCGGGTTCGCCTGGGGCGAGGCGCCGCTAATCGGTGCGCGCGCTCTGCAGGGGCTCGGCGCGGCTCTGATCACGCCGGCGGCGCTCTCGATCCTCATGACGACCTTCGCCGAGGGCAAGGAACGGAATGCGGCGCTCGGCGCCTGGGGCGGTGTCGGCGCGTTCGGCGCAGTCGCCGGCGTACTGCTCGGAGGAGTCCTGACCGAGCTTCTGAGTTGGAACTGGATCTTCTTCGTCAACGTCCCCGTCGGGATCGTCGGCCTCGTGCTCGCTCCTTTCCTGATCGACGAGAGCCGCGACGCGACCGCCGAGAGCTACGACATTCCCGGCGCCGTCCTCGTCACGAGCAGCCTCGTGACGCTGGTCTACGCCATCACGCAGGCCAACCACTTCGGCTGGGGCTCTGCCACGACGATCGGGCTCTTCACCGCCGCAGCCGCGCTCATGGCCGGGTTCCTGGCCTGGGAGGCCCGCGTCAAGGATCCGTTGATGCCGTTTTCGATCTTCCGGCTGCAGACGCTCGTAGGCGCGAACATCGCCGGCTTCATCCTCGGAACTGCCCTGTTCGGCATGTTCCTCATGCTCACGCTGTACATGCAGCAGGTGCTCGGCTACTCGGCCATGCAGACCGGAGTCGCGTATCTAGCCGTCGCCGGCTCGGCGATCGTGACCTCGGGCATCGCCGCGCAGCTCGTGAACCGCGTCGGGGTCAAGCCCGTCCTCGTCGTCGGGATGGCGGCGCTGACCGGCGGACTCGTCTGGTTCACGCAGGTCTCGGTCGGAGGCTCGTACTGGGTTGACCTCCTTCCGGGCTTTCTGATGGTCGCGGTCGGCCTCGGCTTCTCGTTCGTGCCGATTTCGATCGCGGCGCTCGCGGGCGTGCAGGCCTCCGAGGCAGGTCTCGCGTCGGGTCTGCTCAACACGTCGCAGCAGATCGGCGGGGCACTCGGCATCGCCGCGCTCTCGGCGATCGCGACGTCCACGACAACCAGCGACCTGAAGACCGGGGCAGCTCCCGCGATCGCGCTGACGAACGGGTTCCAGGCCGCGTTCATCGCGGGCGCGCTCGTCGGCCTCGTCGGGATCCTCGTCTCGATCTTCGTTGTACGCGGGCGCGACCTCGTTCAGGAGGTCCCGGAGGTCGAGCCGGCCTTCGAACAGGCCGCCTAGCCGTATCTTCGAGTGGGCCGTCGGGCCAGACCCGGCGGCCCGCTCAGAACAGGATCGTCTTCACGAGCCAGATGATGATCACGATCGTGAGGACGACGAGCACGACCTCGATCAGGCCGATGATCGTGAACCGGAGCATATTGACCTGGCCCTTGGCCTTGCCCTTGCCCTTCCCCTGAGAGAGCGACGCCTCGACCATGTCCAGGACGTGGCGCTCGATCCGGTCGCCGAGCTCGTCCGAGGCGCTCTTCGGCGCGTGCGTCTTCAGCGGCGGGAAGCTCTGGTCGCCATCCACCGCGAGCTGGTAGATCCGCTCGTGCTGGATGTCCTTCAGGCTCTGCTGCCCGAGGTCGACGACCGAAGCGCCCTCGGGGAGGTCGTTGCCGAGCAGGGCGCGCGTCGTCTCGGAGAGCAAGATCTGTCCCCCGTGGCCCGCCGAGCAGATGCGAGCTGCGCGGACGACGTCGAGCCCGTGATAGCCCTCGTCGCCGAGCGACGGCTCGCCCGTGTGCAGCCCCATCCGGACGCGAACATCACGGCCGTCCGGCCACTCGTGGGCGGCGAGAGCTCGCTGCGCCGCAACAGCCCCGGCCACGGCATCACGCGCGCGCGGGAACGAGTAGAAGAACGCGTCGCCCTGGGTGTCGACCTCGGTTCCGCCCTTGTCGCCGAGGTTCTCGCGGAGCAGCCGCCGGTGGTCGCGGACGACGTCGCCGTAGGCGTCGCCGAGCTCCTGGAGCAGCCGCGTGGAGCCCTCGATGTCGGTGAAGAGGAACGTGACCGTGCCTCCTGGAAGCGTTGCCATGGTGCGTGAGTGTATGGTCGAATTCGAGTGAACGCCGTCGCACCGGATCCTCGCCGCTGGAAGGCGCTCATCCTGATCTGCACCGCGATCTTCGTCGTGGTGCTCGACATCGCGATCGTCAACGTCGCGTTGCCGACGATCCAGGACGACCTCAACTTCGCAGAGCGGAACCTGCAGTGGGTGATCACCGCCTACGGGCTCACCTACGGCGGCTTCCTCCTGCTCGGCGGGCGCGCGGCCGACCTGATCGGGCGCCGCATCGTCTTCATGATCGGGCTGGCGATCTTCGGAGCCGCCTCGCTCGTCTGCGGGCTCTCGACCTCGTCCGGCATGCTGATCGCAGCGCGCGGCGTCCAGGGCTTCGGCGCGGCGATCGTCACACCGGCGGCGCTCTCCATCATCTCTGTGACCTTCACCGAAGGCAGCGAGCGGAACAAGGCACTCGGAGCCTGGGGCGCGGTCGGCGGCAGCGGTGCTGCGGCCGGCGTCCTGATGGGTGGCGTCCTGACGAAGTACCTGGGGTGGGAGTGGATCTTCTGGGTCAACGTGCCGGTCGCCGTGATCGTCCTCATCCTCACGCCGATCTACGTGCGAGAGAGCCGGCGCGAGGACGTCGTCCACGAATACGACCTGCCCGGAGCGATCAGCGTGACCTCGGGCTTGATCGTGCTCGTCTACGCGATCTCCGAGGCGCCGCAGGTCGGATGGGGGACGTTCCGGACGATCGGCCTGCTCGTGCTCTCGGGCTTGCTGCTCGCGTTCTTCCTGTGGTGGGAGGCGCGCGAGAAGGAACCCCTGATGCCGCTCTCGATCTTCCGGATCCGCCTCGTCGCTGCGGCCAACCTCGGCGGGCTCCTGCTCGCGGGCGGGTTGTACGGCACGTTCCTCATGCTCACGCTCTACATGCAGCAGGTGCTGCACATGTCAGTGCTCCAGACGGGGTTCGCGTTCCTGGCCACGGCCGGCACCGCCGTTCTGATGGCAGGCCCCGCGCAGGCGCTGACGACCCGTTTCGGCGCGAAGCCCGTGCTCATCGTCGGCATGAGCCTGCTCGTCGCCGGGTGTCTCTGGTACACGCAGATCGACGCCGACGGCTCGTACCAGATGGATTTGCTTCCGGGATTCGTCGCGGTCGGCATCGGGATCCCGTTCTCGTTCATCCCGATCACGATCGCGGCGCTCGCCGGAGTTAGCCACGAGAAGGCGGGGCTCGCTTCCGGCCTGATCAACACGTCGCAGCAGGTCGGTGGTGCGATCGGGACGGCGGTGCTCTCAACCGTTTTCGTCACGCACTCGAGGACGCTCCTCGCGGAGCGGACGCCGCCGGACGAAGCTTTGACCCAGGGCTTCGTGTGGGGCTTCTGGGTTGCGGTCGGGATCTGGACAGCGGGTCTGCTCGCCGCGATCTTCCTCGTGCGGCGCGAAGAGGTCGCGCAGCCCGAGCCGGTCGAGATCCCCGCCTCACAGACCTGAGCGGGCTCCCGGTCACCGGCCTGAACGAGCTCGTGCTCGAGGTCGCCGACCTCGACGCGGCCGCGCGGTTCTACGGCGAGGTGCTGGGGCTGCCGCCGCTGAGCCGTTCCGACGACCGAGCGTGGTTCCTCGTCGGCGGCCGGTCGCGGATCGGGCTCTGGACGCCGCAGCTCGGAATCGCGGGCGGCCAGGGCGGCGCGCACGTCCACTATGCGATGCACATCGGGGAGGCCGACTACGACGCGGCAGTCACGCGTCTGCGTGAGCAAGGCCTCGACGTCCACGAGGAGGACTTCGACGAGAGCGGCAGAGCGATGTACGTCACGGACACGGATGGCAACGTCGTCGAGCTCTGGACCTGGCCCGGCGCTGGCTAGCGTGGCGGGATGGCCAATCGCCTAGCCGCCGAGACTAGTCCCTATCTCCTCCAGCACGCGGACAACCCGGTCGACTGGTACCCGTGGGGCGACGAGGCCTTTGCCAAAGCACGCGCCGAGGACAAGCCCGTGCTGCTCTCCGTCGGCTACGCGGCCTGCCACTGGTGCCACGTCATGGAGCACGAGTCGTTCGAGGACGAGGCCACGGCCGACCTCATGAACGAGCGCTTCGTCAACATCAAGGTCGACCGCGAGGAGCGACCCGACGTCGATTCGCTCTACATGGACGCGGTCGTCGCGCTCACCGGGCAGGGCGGCTGGCCGATGACGGTCTTCCTCACGCCCGACGGCGAACCCTTCCTCGGCGGGACCTACTACCCGCCAGAGCCTCGGCACGGGCTGCCGAGCTTCCAGCAGGTGCTGACCGCGGTCTCCGATGCGTATCGCGAACGCCGCGGCGACGTCTCGCGTCAGGCGTCGGCGATCGTCGACGCCGTTCGGCACTCCGCCGAGCTGCGCCCTTCGAACGATCCGCTGACGGAGTCCGTCCTCAGCGAAGCAACGCGTGTTCTTCAGCGCCAGTTCGACGCGGAGTGGGGAGGGTGGGGCGGCGCGCCGAAGTTCCCGCAGGCCTCGACACTCGAGTTCCTCCTCCGCATGCACCTACGCGAAGACGAGGACGCGCTGCCGATGGTCACGCAGACGCTCGACGCGATGGCAGCGGGCGGCATGTACGACCTCGTCGGCGGCGGGTTCCATCGGTACTCGGTCGACCGCGAGTGGCTCGTC
This sequence comes from Actinomycetota bacterium, assembly GCA_046734155.1. Taxonomy (GTDB): domain Bacteria; phylum Actinomycetota; class Thermoleophilia; order Gaiellales; family Gaiellaceae; genus VAXT01. The sequence continues at coordinate 12,954 of JBKPQP010000089.1, forward strand.
CCGCACTTCGAGAAGATGCTCTACGACAACGCGCTTCTCGCCGCGGCGTATCTGCACGCGTGGGTTGTGACCACCGACGAGCGCTATCGCCGCGTGACCGAGGAGACGCTCGACTACATGCTCCGCGAGCTGCTTCTTCCCGAAGGCGGCTTCGCCTCCGCGCAGGACGCCGACACGGACGGGGTCGAGGGGCTCACGTTCACCTGGACGGCCGACGAAGGAGTGCGCGACGAGCTGCTCCGGCCGTTCGAGCACGGGCGGTCCGTGATCCGCGGCGAGCTGAGCGACGAGGAGCGCGCGGGTCTCTTCGCGATCCGGGAGCAGCGGCCCAAGCCGCTTCGCGACGACAAGGCGATCACGGCGTGGAACGGTCTGGCGCTGGCCGCACTGGCGGAAACCGCCCGCCGGTTCGAGCGCATCGACTACCTCGACGCAGCGCGCCGCCTAGGCGAGTTCCTGCTCGGCCCGCTCTCCGACGGCGAGCGCCTGCACCGCACCTTCCGCGCCGGCGAGGCCAAGGGCACCGGCTACCTAGAGGACTACGCGGACGCTGCCCACGGGCTCCTCGAGCTCCACGTTGCTACGGGGGAGCTCCGCTGGCTCGAGGAGGCGAACCGGCTCATGCGGCTCGCGGTCGAGCTCTTCGCGGACGACGAGCGCGGCGGCTTCTACCTCTCACCCATCGACGGCGAGGAGCTCGTCGCGCGGAAGAAGGACCTCGAGGACCACCCGACGCCGTCGGGCAACTCGATGCTCGCCTCGGTGCTGCTGCGCGTCGGGCGGATCTACGGGGACGACGAGCTCGAGCGCCGCGCCGTCGGAGTCTTCCGGCTCGTCCGTGACGCCGTCACGCGAGCACCGTCCGCGTTCGGCCACGCTCTCGCTGCGCTCGACCTGCATTTCTCGCCGCCGCGCGAGCTCGCGATCGTCGGCCCGGTCGACTCGCCGGTCGCGCGCGCCGCGCTCGAGCCGTTCCAGCCGAACACGGTCGCCGCGGTCGGCCCGTCCGAGGAAGTCCCCCTCCTCGCAGGCAAGATCCTCGTCCGCGGCGAGCCGGCTGTCTACGTCTGCGAGCGTTTCGCGTGCCAGGCGCCGGTCACGGACCCGGCCGCGCTCTAGAACGTTTTACAGCTCGTTTACAAAGATCTCATCACCGCTGGGAAAGATCACCGCGATGGCAGCCTCGACTCGATGGATCGTCCTGGCCGCCCTGGCCGCAGGGCTCACGGCCGTGGCCGCGCTCGGTGGCTCGGCCGAGGGGAAGTCGAAATCTGCGTCCGCCGTCCGCCCGAACGTCGTCGTCCTCATGACCGACGACCAGACGGTCGAGTCGATGCGTGTCATGCCGAACGTGAAGACGCTGATCGCCGACAAGGGCGTCACCTTCGACAACAGCTTCGTGTCGTACTCGCTCTGCTGCCCGTCGCGCTCGACGTTCCTCACCGGCCAGTACGCGCACAACCACGGCGTGTGGGGCAACGCGGCGCCGAACGGCGGCTACTACAAGCTCGACTCGACGAACACGCTGCCCGTCTGGCTCCAGCGCGCCGGCTACCAGACGATCCTCCTGGGCAAGTACCTCAACCAGTACGGCACGCAGAACCCGCGCGAGGTCCCGCCGGGCTGGGGCCAGTGGTACGGCACCCCCGACCCGTCCACCTACCGCTACCTGAACTACACGATCAACGAGAACGGGAACCTCGTCCAATTCGCCAACGCCGGCGCCGACTACAAGACCGACGTCGAGTCCCGGCTCGCGGTCGACCTCATCTCGCGCCAGGCAACCGATCCGCGTCCGTTCTTCATGTGGCTCACATTCCTCGCGCCGCATGCGGGCGGCCCGCGCGACCCCGACGATCCGGCCAATCTCGGGACGCCGATGCCCGCGCTGCGGGACAGGAACCACTTCGCGAAAGAGCCACTCCCGAAGCCGGCCTCGTTCAACGAGGCCGACGTCTCGGACAAGCCTGCCGCGATCAGAAACCGCGCGCTGATCGCCCCCGCCAGGATCAACGCCATTCAGGAGAACTACCAGCAGCGTCTCGAGTCGCTGCTCGCAGTCGACGACGCGGTGGCCAAGGTCGTGAACGAGCTCTCCCAGATCGGGAAGCTCGACAACACGTACATCATCTTCACCTCGGACAACGGCTTCATGCACGGCGAGCACCGCATCCAGCAGGGCAAGGTCGTCCTCTACGAGCCGTCGATCCGCGTCCCGTTGCTGATTCGGGGGCCCGGGATCCCGGGCGGCCAGCACCGCTCGCAGTTCGTCGCGAACATCGACCTCGCGCCGACGATCGTGCAGGCGACGGGCGCGCAGCCCGGGCGCGTGATGGACGGGCGCTCCTTGATCCCGTTCGCGAAGGACAAGCTGCTCCAGTCGGGCCGCGACATCCTGCTCGAGACGCCGACGTACGCGGGCGTCCGCTCGCCGAATTGGCTCTACGCCGAGCACGTGACCGGTGAGAAGGAGCTGTACAACCTCGCGCGCGACCGGGACGAGTTGAACAGCCTCCAGACGAACCCGGACTACGACCGGATGGAGGCGAACCTCGCCATGCGGCTTGCGCG
>JBKPQP010000090.1:0-30742 GCA_046734155.1 Actinomycetota bacterium
GCGAGGATCAGGGTCACGGCCACGATCACGCTGATCACGAAGATGGTGTAGACCGGCCAGCTCTGACGTGCCCGGAACAGCCGCTCCTCCGGTCCCATCTGATGCGGCTCCTCCTCGGCGGCCTTCTCTGTCGGCTCCCGACTCACCTAACGGCGAAGACTAGACCCAGTTCCAAAGGTGCGGAGTTCCCGTCGCCGGCTAGTCGCTCTTTCGGCCATGGCCCGCAAGGTCGCCCTCGCCCTCATAGGCGCCACCGGTGAGGGGCGCGACCAGGCTCGCGTCAGGAACGGGGTCCCTCCTCGATTCGAGTTCTTAGCTGTTCAACGAGTTTGGCGATTTCCTCGGCGCCACCGTGTGGCCCGCCTTCCCATTCGTCGACCTCGTGCCAGGCGACCTCACGAGGTGTATCGGGGTAGCGGGGAACAAGGTGGAGGTGGAAGTGCGGAGTGCCAGTTCCGATGACCGCCGAGTACACCCATTCCGCGCCACCGGCTTCGGTTAGCGCCCGCGCGAGCCGTGCCGCGGCTCGGCCGACTGTCGAGCTCTCGTCGTCAGTAAGCTCGCCGAGACGGGCGACGTGCCGCCGCGTCACGATCAGCAAATGGCCGAGATAGGGGCGTGGGTTTCCAATCTCGTCGAGCGGCGGCACATGGAAGGCGACGGCTGCCTCATCGTGCCAGAGGAAACCTCCCGGAACCTCTACGTCCCCGTGAAGCTCACGGCAGACCAGGCACTCGGCACCCACAGCCGCAGACGATAGAGCCTCGGTGTCGGCTTCGGCACGTTCAGGCCAGCAGCGCCCTGTAGTCGATCTCGCGCTCATCCGCGCCATGGCTCGCTGGAAGGACCGGGCACGGGTGGCCCTGCGAGGTCGAGGCTCCTCCAGCCTCGGGGCCTGCGACGGCGGCCCAGCAAGCTTAGTCGGTCAGCCGCGTGATCTCGTCAGCGAGCTCGTGGAGGCGGTTCGAGACCCAACTCGGCGTGGTCCCCAGCTCGAGGCCGACCTCCCGCGCCGTGTAGCCCTGCGAGATCGGGATCGCGATCAACCTGAGGATCGACTGCCCGCGCACCGAGATCGCGTTCCAGTCGGCCGGGATTGTCAAGAGACTCGATGTTGATACGTGGCCGGGTGTAGGTCTTGTGTTTGGCTTTCCAGGTGGTGCGGCCGAACCGTTTCCGTTGCCAGTCGACGACCCGCCGGCGGAGGATGGTCGCGGCGTAGTTGCTGAAGCATGGGCGCCGCCCTGCGGAGTCGTAGTCGAGGCTGAGCCGCCAGCACTCGACGAGGAGGTATTGGTGGAGGTCTTCTCGGTCGTGGTGGGTGAGGCTGAGGCGGCTTCGGATGACGACTGCGGCGACGAACCCTTGCGCATCCGCAATGTCGCACAACAGATACCTGGTTGCGGTGCACGGGCGCGCGCTCGCACGGTGCCTACCCCGGTGCCTACCTCGGCACAGAAAAAGCGTGATTAGCAGGTAGGTTCGATTCCTGCCAGGCGCACTGTGGGTGCTGCTACGCGGCGAGTGCTCCTTCGACGGTCGGGACGACGTTCAGAAGCAGGAGCACGCCCGTCCCATCGAGAATCCGTTCGACAGCCGGGGCGGTGCCGAGCACGACGGTGAACTTCCGGCCGAGGCCCTCGGCCGTGTTCTTCGTCTGGATGAGCACGCCGATAATCGTCGAGTCGATGAACTCAGCGGTCGAGAGATCGACAATCAAGCGCTCGCTGCCGAACAGCGAGTCGGCCAGAGTCTGATGAAGCCGATCGGCGGAATAGAGGTCGTGCTCGCCGCCAAGGACGACCAGTGCGGCACCCGGTTGCGGCGAGAGAACCTCGATCGTCGGCTGGGAGGGAAAGTCATCCATGCTGTAACATCCCTTCGAAGTCGCGCTTGCTATGACACGATTCGCATTACACGACAAAAAATACAGGCTTCTCATATCATATGTCAAGAAATGACGACCATAAGAGCTGGCGGTTCCTCTCGAACCACACCCAGGTTCTCCTCAGCCTCCACCGCGATCCGAACGCTCGACTCCGCGACATCGCCGAGCACGTAGGCATCACCGAGCGAGCCGCCCAACGCATCGTCGCCGACCTGATCGAGTCGGGGTACGTCGAGAGCGAGCGGGTCGGCCGTCGCAACCACTACCGCATCAACGTCGACGTCGCCATGCGCCACCCGGCCCAAGACGGGCACGAGATCGGCGAGCTCCTGAACCTCTTGCAGTTGGAGACCGACTAGGGCATCGCGCGGCTACTGGCCGGAAGATGACCCAGCTGGGCCAGGAGAACGGGAGCCCAGCGAGCCTACGCTGACTTCGGTGCGGCCGGCGGAGAGGCTCTGTCCCTTCAAGGAGCAGAACCTGCCTCTGTCCCGAGGGGTCAGTCGGCCGCCCCGCCTTCAACTCCGTTGCAATCCGAGTCCGGCCCGCCGGCGTACTATGGCTGACGCTCTAAATCCATCTGGGAGGTGGAAAATGGCGGAGTCGAGTCTCTACGAACGACTTGGCGGCGCATTTGCGATCGCAGCCGTGGTCGACCACTTCAGCGACGCGCTCATCACGAATCCGATCGTGGGCCGGCAATCGGAGAACCCTGCTCTCCGCGAGTGGCACAACGAGAGCCTGGCAAGGCTTCCCGGGCTGAAGTTCATGCGCACCCTGTGGGTGTGTGACATCTCCGGCGGGCCTCAGAGCTACGCAGCCACGGAACCGGGCCGCACAGCTCTCGGCCTCGAGGAGGCGCATCGCGACCTGAAGATCTCTCCCGACGAGTTCGACGAGGTCGCCGCCGAGCTGGCGCGCACGCTCGACCAGTTCGGGGTTCCCGACCAGGAGAAGGAGGAGGTCCTCGGTGCCTTTGCCGCGCACAAAGACGAGGTGACCGAGGGGTACGTCGTCGCCGCGTAGCAACGCTTGACAAGGTAAGTAAGTGACTGGTAACTTACTTACCCGATGGGAGTCACTCACAAGAGAAAGACGGCTGAGGAACGGCGGGAGTCGGTCCTCGACGCTGCCTACGTCGAGTTCGCCGAGCACGGGCTCGACGGCGCGTCCACCGAGGACATCGCGGCGAAGGCCGGCATCTCGCAGCCGTACGTCTTCCGACTCTTCGGCACGAAGAAGCAGCTCTTCATCGCAGTCGTCGCGCGCTGCTTCCGCGAGACGCTCGAGGCGTTCCAGCAGGCCGCCGAGGGCAAGCGTGGGGCGGACGCGCTGCAGGCGATGGGCACGGTCTACCGCGAGCAGCTCCTCCAGGACCGGGTCCGGCTGCGCTCGCAGATGCAGGCCTACGCCGCATGCGGCGATCTGGAGATCGAGACGGTCGTCCGCAACGGGTACAGCGACCTCGTCAGCTACGTGGAGCATGTGGCGGACCTGCCGCCCGAGGAGATCAGCCGCTTCTTCGCGGCCGGGATGCTCCTGAACGTGATCGCGTCGATGGGGCTCGAACAGCCGACTGAGCCGTGGGCGAAGAGGCTCCTCGAAGGGCTCAAGGAGTGAGCTGTGGGCTCTCTTTTTTTCGAAGCTAAGTAAGTGACTACTCAAGAACTAAGGAGGGAGAGGATGAGCACGAGAAGCAACACGATCTGGACATTCGCGATCACCTCGGCCGCGCTCTTCATGGTCACGCTCGACAACCTCGTGGTGACGACAGCGCTCCCGGTGATCCGCAAGGACCTGCACGCATCGCTGGGCCAGCTCGAGTGGACCGTGAACGCCTACACGCTGACCTTCGCCGTGCTGCTCCTGACAGGGGCGGCGCTCGGCGACCGGTTCGGTCGCCGGCTGATGTTCTCGATCGGACTCGGGATCTTCACGGTCTCTTCGGCCGCAGCTGCAATGGCCGGGAGCATGCTCGCACTCGACCTCGCGCGGGCGGCTCAGGGTGTCGGCGGCGCGATCGTGACGCCGCTCACGCTGACGATCCTGTCGGCCGCGGTCCCGCCCGAGCGCCGTGGGCTCGCGCTCGGTGCGTGGGGCGGCATCGGCGGCCTCGCGGTCGCGATGGGACCGCTGATCGGCGGCGCGGTCGTCGAGGGAATCTCGTGGCAGTGGATCTTCTGGCTGAACGTGCCGATCGGGCTGATTCTGGCGCCCCTAGCGTTCCTGCGGCTCCCCGAGTCCCACGGCCCGGCCGGCGGGCTCGACCTCGTCGGGGTCGGGCTGGCGAGCGCAGGGCTGTTCGGGATCGTCTGGAGCCTCGTCCGCGCCAACACTGTGGGGTGGGGCTCGGCGGAGATCGTCGGCTCGCTCGTCGGCGGGTCGGTTGTACTCGCGCTGTTCGTGCTCTGGGAGCTGAGAGCTCGCGCGCCGATGCTGCCGATGCGCTTCTTCCGCAACCGCGCGTTCACGTTGACGAACGTCGCGTCGCTTTTCATGTTCTTCGGGATGTTCGGTTCGATCTTCCTGCTCGCGCAGTTCTTCCAGACCGTTCAGGGCTACTCGCCGCTCCAGGCGGGCGTCCGGATCCTCCCGTGGACTGCGATGCCGATCTTCATCGCGCCGATCGCGGGTGCGCTGTCCGACCGGATCGGCGGCCAGCGGATCATGGGCGTCGGGCTCGCGCTACAGGCGATCGGGCTCGCATGGATCTCCACGGTCACGACTCCGACGACGCCGTACAGCGAGGTCGTGATCCCGTTCTTCATCTCGGGCATCGGCATGGCGCTCTTCTTCGCGCCCGTCGCGAACGTCGTGCTGAGCGCGGTCAGGCGAGAGGAGGAAGGGCAGGCCTCGGGCGCGGCAAACGCGATCCGCGAACTGGGCGGGGTGTTCGGAGTAGCCGTGCTCGCGTCGATCTTCGCGCACTACGGCGGCTACCTCTCGGCCCAGGACTTCGTCGACGGGCTGCGGCCCGCCGTGTGGGTCGGTTCGGCGATCGTAGGCGTCGGTTCGGTCCTGGCCTTCCTCGTTCCCTCGCACGCTCGTGCGAAGGACGAGGTTCTGGAGCCGGTGCTTGAGGTCGCGGCGTAGAAAGAACGAGACCGGGCCCCGCGGATCACGGGGCCCGGTCTCGATGTCTTTACGGAGCTCGGTATGTGAGCCAGGCGTCCTGCATGCGAGCGGCCTGGCCGGCCGTGAACTCCGTGTAGCACTGGTCGTACGAGTAGTCCATGTAGTTGTGGATTGGATCGAGCCCGGGCTGCGTGCACGTGTCCTTGCCGGCCGGGCACCCTGAGGTCGGCGTCGCCTCGTACGGCGTGTCGGCTACGTAGTCACCGTCCCCGTTGCAACCGTGGAAGAACGTGTGCTCGAGGTTGAGCCAGTGTCCAACCTCATGAGTTCCGGTCTCGCCCTGGTCGTAACGCCCGGCGTATTTCGTCGACGCGCCGCGCAGCGACTCCCAGTCGATGACGACTCCGTCCAGGAATGCGTTGCCCTGCTGCGTGACGCTCGGCAGGTAGGCCCAGCCGAGGTAGTCACCCGCAGTCGTCAGATAAAAGTTCAACGTCTCGGGCCCGCCGGTGTGCAGCGCGCGCTTCATCGCACGCTCGTCGCCACCTGGGTTCGCGTAGAACCAGTCGGCGTTCACGGTGCGGTCGACACCCGCCAGGGTGAACCGAAAGCCGGTGTTGTACCCGCCCTCGTTGCCCGCGAACGTGAAGTTCAGCACGCGGATCTGGTCGTTGATCAGCTGCGTCGACACGTTGCCAGTCACGCCGTCCGGCGTGATCACGTGGACCCAGACCGGAACCGTCGCCCGGAAGTTCGGACTGAAACTGCGAGTCGTCCGCGCCAGATTGACGGTCTGATCGAGCACAGGCTCGCGAGCCTGTCCTCCGCGCCCGGTCGACAAGACCGTTCCGAGCGCGTTGAGGCTGTTGAAGCTGGTCGGTGCGCAGCCCCACGAGGCCTGCCGCGACGCAGCGGTCGCCGGCGAGACCTGGAACGCGCCGGCCACAGCCGCCGTCGCGATGACGGCAAGCAGCGACAGACGCCACAAAGTCACTCCTCTCATGGCCACTCCCCCTGAGTTGCTTACAGCTCTCCCGGAGAGTACCGGCCCTGGCCGAGATTTCAATATCGACGCGAGATAGGGTCCGGCCCATGAGGCTGTCCGCCCGAATCGCGACGATCGAGCTAACCGAGACGTTCGTCATCTCGAGGAGCGCGCAGGACAGCGCAGACGTCGTCTACGTCGAGCTCGAGCACGAGGGCGTGACGGGCCACGGCGAGGCGACGCCGATCGCCCGGTACGAGCAGTCGGCCGAATCGGCGCTTGCGTACATCGAGGCGCACGCGGACGCGCTAGGCGACGATCCCTGGGCGCTCGAGGAGATCGAGTCGCGTCTGCCTCCGGACGAGCCGGCAGCGCGCGCGGCGATCGACGCGGCGCTCCACGACCTCCAGGGCAAGCTCGCCGGCGAGCCGGTCTGGCGGCTCCTCGGCTTGCGGCGCGCCGGCCCGCCGACGTCGTGGACGATCTGGCTCGGCGACCCGGACGACATGGCCAGGCGGACGGAGGCCGTGGCGGGCAGGTTCAAGCGGCTGAAGCTCAAGCTCGGGGGGCGCGACGGGCTCGACGTCGAACGGGTACGGGCGGTGCGCGGCGTGACGGACCTGCCCCTCATGGTCGACGTGAACGAGGCCTGGTCGCTCGACGAGTCGCTCGAAGCGCTGGCCCGGCTCGCCGAGCTGGGCGTCGAGTACTGCGAGCAGCCGCTGCCGGCGCGCGACCCGGACGGCCCCGCGCTGAAAGCGCGGTCGCGGCTTCCGATCTTCGTCGACGAGGACTGCCACTTGGCGGCCGACGTGCCTGCCTGTGCAGAACGGGCCCACGGCGTGAACATCAAGCTCGCGAAGTCGGGTGGGATCCGGGAGGCGGTCAGGATCGCGCACGTCGCGCGGGCGCTCGGCCTCGGAGTGATGCTCGGCTGCATGAACGAGTCTGGTCTCGCGATCGCGGCCGGCGCCCAGATCGCCAGCCTCTGCGACCACGTCGACCTCGACGGCAACCTACTGCTCCGCCACGACCCGTGGCCCGGCGTCGAGCTCGTCGACGGCGTGCAGCTTCCTTCGGAGAGCGCAGGACTTGGAGTCAGAGAAGCAGTACCTGATCCTCGCTGAGGGCCAGTCGGGCGACCCGCACTACGGAAAGACGATGCGTGGCGTCGTCGACTACAGCCCGCATCGAACAGTCGCGATTCTCGACACGGAGCGGCCCGGCGAGACGCATAAGGGCATCCCGGTCGTGGGCTCCGTCGCGGACGCGATGCCCTACGGGCCGACCACCGCACTCGTCGGCGTCGCGACGCAGGGCGGACGCTTCCCGCCGGCCTGGCGCGACCTGCTCAGGGACTCGATCTCCGCCGGCCTCGACGTCGAGAGCGGCCTGCACGAGTTCATCTCGGAGGATCCCGAGCTCGTCGAGCTGGCGGCGCAACACGGCGTGGAGCTGCGCGACCTGCGCAAGCCGCCGCCGGACCTCAACGTGCCGACCGGCGAGAACCTCAAGCTTTCCGCGAAGACCGTGCTCACCGTCGGCTCCGACTGCGCCATCGGCAAGAAGACCGTCGCCATCGAGCTCGACCGCGAGGCTCGCGCGCGCGGCCTCGAGTCGCAGTTCGTCCCGACAGGCCAGACGGGCGTCGCGATCGCCGGCTGGGGCATTGCGATCGACGCGGTCGTGGCCGACTTCATCGCCGGAGCGGCCGAGCGGCTGGTCGTCGAAGGTGCGCAGCGTGGGGGAGAGCTGCTCTTCGTCGAGGGCCAGGGCTCGCTCTCACACCCGGCCTACTCGGGCGTCACGCTCGGGCTCATGCACGGGTCGGCCCCCCACGCGTACGTGCTTTGCCACGTAGCCGGGGCGACGGAGATCGAGGGTTACCCCGGCTACCCGTTGCAGCCGCTGCGGGAGATCGTCGAGCTGCACCAACGCGCGTCCCTTCCGTCACGCCCTGCCCGCGTGGCCGCGATCGCGCTCAACACGCGCGACCTCGGCGACGAGGAGGCCCGCGCCGCAGCGGCCGCGGTCGAGGACGAGACGGGCCTGCCGACCGATGACCCCGTCCGCTACGGGGCGCGGAAGGTTCTGGACGCCGTCCTGACGGTTCTGCAATCCTGATGCCCAGGGTCTGATGAGTCACGGATTACCAATGGCCGCCAGGTTGGTGCTCGTATGCGCGCTCGGAGCGTTGCTTCTGGCGCCGAGCGCGGCTGCGGACATCCGGGTCGGCGCGGCCGACGACCATCCCAAGGCATCGCCGGAGGTCGCGGCGCGCTTCTACGACACGATGAAGGACGTCGGGATGACCGAGAACCGGATCACGCTCCTCTGGGACGCGGCGCACCCGACGACGATCACCGACCAGAACAACATCGCTGCCGCGATCCAAGACGCCCAGGCGGACGGCGTCCGGGTCACGCTCGACATCTATCCGTCGCGGGCGAAATCGCTGACCGACTCGCGCGTCGCGCCCGCCAGGTTCGCGGCCTTCACCGGCCTCGTCGCGAGGACGTTCCCGACCGTCAAGGACTTCATCGTCGGCAACGAGCCGAACAAATCGCGGTTCTGGCAACCGCAGTTCAACCCGAAGGGCACACGCGCCGCATGCTCCGCGTACGAGCCCGTCCTGGCGGCGTCCTACGACGTGCTGAAGTCGGTGAACAAGTCGATCACCGTCATCGGGGTCGGCCTCGGCCCGCGCGGCACCGACAACCCGGGGGCGCGGGGAAACCTCTCGATCTCGCCGGTCCGCTGCATCCACGACATCGGCCTTGCGTACAGGCGCAGCAAGCGGACGAAGCCGATCATGGACGCGCTCAGCTATCACCCGTACCCGAACGCATCCACGGACAAGCTCGACGCGGGCTACGCCTGGCCGAACGCGGGCATTCCGGACCTGGGACGCGTCAAGCAGGCCGTCTGGGACGCCTTCCACGGAACGGGACAGCCGACGTTCGAGGAGGCCGGCATGCCGAACGGCCCCGCGCGCACGCTCAAGCTGCGGTTGAACGAGGTCGGCTGGCAGGTCTCGATCCCGCCGGCGAGCCGGGGCGCGTACTACGGCAAGGAGAGCGTCGTCACGACGGACGAGGGGACGCAGGCGGCGGTCTACGGGAACCTGATCCCGCTCCTGGCGTGCGACCCGTCCGTCGAGTCGGTGCTCTTCTTCAATCTGGTCGACGAGGCGAACCTCGATCGGTGGCAGTCGGGGCTGATGCGCGCGGACTGGACCCGACGGCCCGCGTACGCGATCGTCAAGGGCGCGATCGCGGCTGGCCAGACACGCTGCGCCGGCCGGCGCGTCGCCTGGCGGCACGAGTACCGTCCCGTCGGCGTTCATGTCAGCTTCATGGGCGGCACGCGGCGGCGCTCCGACCGGAACAAGTTCTGGAGCTTCGTCGCCGGCTCCGAGGAGGGGACGCTCTACAAGGCCGGGCTCTATCGCGTGAGGCGGCCCGGGAGGGTCGCGCCGACGCTCCGGGCACTCATTTCACGGTCGCTGCGGACCGTGCGCATGCGTGGCGCGGTGCTCAGGTCGCGAGGGAAGCTCGTCGGCGGCTGGGACAAGGTGATCCAGTTCCCTAAGAAGCGGCTGAAGCCCGGCTACTACGTCTACGGGGCGACGGTCGTGGCCGAGATGAACGCGGCTCGCAAAGCGACCTACGTCGGGCATCCGTTTCGCGTCAGCCGCTGACTTGACACGAACACGTGTTCGCTCTACCATGGCGAACACATGTTCGGTCGGATCGCGCTCATCGTCCTCGTCGCCACGTTCCTCGGCTGGAGCCTGCTCACTCGCTCCGTCGACGGGGCGGGCCGGGCACAGGTCTACGTCGTTCAGCCGGGCGACACGCTCTGGTCGATTGCGTCGGCGCGCTACGCGGGGGATCCGCGCGAGGGCGTCTGGAAGCTGCAAGCGAGGAACGACCTCGCGGGCACGACGATCAGCCCCGGTGAGCGGCTGACGCTGCCCTGATCCCCGGGACGAGGGCTGGTTAACTAGCCGTGTGGACCTCGACCTCGTTTTCCTGGGGACGTCGGGCTCGATGCCGACCGCGCAGCGTGCCCCGGCGGCAGTGCTGCTGCGGCGAGGCGGCGAACGGCTCCTGTTCGACTGCGCGGAGGGGACGCAGCGACAGCTCCTACGCTCAAACGTCGGTCTGATCGAGCTCCGCGAAGTCTTCCTGACGCACTATCACGCGGATCACTACCTCGGGCTGCCCGGGATGCTGAAGACGTTCGCCCTCCGGGGGCGCGACGTGCCGATCACGATCTACGGGCCGCCCGGGTTGCGCGACCTCTTCGGAGCGCTGCGGCGGATCTTCGGACGGCTCACGTACACCGTCGAGCTGAAGGAGCTGCGTCCGGGCGACGAGCTGATCCGCGAGGACTATCGCCTGCAGGCGTTCGCGGTGGCGCACGGCGTCTCCGCGGTCGGGTACGCGCTCGTCGAGGATGCACGGCCGGGGCGGTTCGACGTCCAGGCCGCCGACGCGCTCGGCGTGCCGTCGGGCCCGGAACGAGGAGCGCTCCAGCGGGGCGAGTCGGTGACGCTGGCAGACGGGACGACGATCACCCCGAACAAGGTGCTCGGGCCTGCTCGCCCGGGGCGGAAGGTCGTAATCGCGGGCGACGGCGGCCCGGCGGAGTCGGTGATCGAGGCCGCGCGCAGCGCCGACGTGCTCGTCCACGAGGCCACCTTCTGCGAGGACGAGCGCGAGCGCGCCCGGGAGACCCAGCACTCGACCGCCCTCGAGGCGGCCGGGGTAGCGCGTGCGGCCGAAGTCGAGCTCCTCGCGCTGACGCACCTCTCGAATCGCTACTTCGGAGGCGAAGTCGCGCGTGAGGCGCGGACGATCTTCCCGAACACGGTCGTGCCCAAGGACTTCGATACGATCGACGTCCGCTTCGCCGAGCGCGGCGGGCCGCTGCTGAAGAAGGGCGGGGCGCTCGCCCGGCGAGGCGAGAGGGAAGCCGTGTCGTCTGGGGAGGAGACAGAGGAATGACCCGGATGGTTCAGGTGGCGATGGCAGGCGACGTGACCGAGGCGGAGGAGCTGCAGACGATCCTGCGCTCGGCCGGGATCGACTCCGAGCTCGAGTTCGCGGTCGAGCACGATCCGCTCGGAAGCGAAGACGCGCCACAGAAGGTGATGGTGCCCGAGGACTCGCTCGAGGCAGCGCAGCACGCGATCGAGGCGCTCACCGAGCCGGAGGAGATCGTCGACGAAGCCTGATTTCGGTTGGGTCGCGCGGAGCTACGACGAGCTGCGGCCGGCCGACGCGAACTGGTGGGAGGTCTTCGAGCTGCTCGTCCGCGAGGGGGACCTCGCAGGGCGCCGCGTCCTCGACATCGGCTGCGGGACTGGACGAGCTGCTGAGGCCCTCGTCGAGCGCGGGTCGCGCGTGTGGGGAGTCGAGCCCGAACCGGAGATGGCTGCGCTGGCTCGGGAGCGCGTGAGCACAGTCAAGGTGGCGCCGGCCGAGCGGCTCCCGTTCAAGGACGGCTGGTTCGAGCGCGCGCTGATGTGGCTCGTCGTCCATCTCGTCGACCGTCCGCGAGCGTTTGCCGAGGCAACGCGTGTGCTCCGGCCGGACGGCCGCCTGGCGATCGGGACTTTCCACCCGCTCCACTTCGAGCGCTACTGGTTGAAGCGGTTCTTCCCGTCCCTGGAGGAGATCGACAAGGCGCGGTTCCCGGGCCCGGACGAGCTCAACTCGGAGCTGACGGGGGCCGGCTTCGCGCGAGTCGAGCAGCACCGGCTCACGCAGACCGCGTCGGTCGCCCGGGAAACGGCGATCGAGCGCGTGCGCCGTCGCTTCATCTCGCCGCTGCAGCTCCTCGACGAGACCGAGCTCGAAACGGGGTTGGCGCGAATGGAGTCAGAGCTGCCCGAGCGCAACAAGTACTCGCTCGAGTGGCTCGTCGCAGTCGCCTACAAGTAACGCTCGAACCAGTCGACGATCCGCTCGAGGCGATCGACGCGGCGGTCGGGGCGTCCGATCGCCAACAGAATGTGCGACTCCTCGGGGTACCGCACCATCTCCACCTCGCGGCCCAGACCGCGCAGGATCCCGAAGACGATCTCCGTCTGGTCGGGCGGGCAGCGGAGATCGCCTTCACATTGCAGGAGGAGCAGTGGCGCGGTGTTCCGGTGGATCTCGGAGGCGGGGGAGAGCTCCCGGTAGCGGTCGGGGCCCTCGTGCGGGAACCGGACGCCGACGGCGGTGGGCCCGATCCACGTCGCAAAGTCGCAGGTGCCGAAGTGCGAGACCAGGTCCGTCACCGGGTTCTCACTGACCGCGGCGGCGAAGCGATTCGGATGATGACCGAGCAGCCAGTTGACCATGAACCCGCCGTAGGAGAGGCCGAGCACGCCGATTCGGTCGCGCGAAGCGAGCCCTTGCCGGATCGCCCAGTCGACCGCGGCGAGCTGCTCCGGCGCGTCGAGCTCGCCCCAGTGCCCGCTCAATGGGCGCGCAAAGGCCTCGCCGTACCCGACGGATCCCTGTGGGTTCGCGTACAGGACGTGGAAGCCCGCGTGCGCGAGGGCGAGCGTCTCGGTGAACGGCACCGGGCCGTAGGCGCCGTGCGGACCACCATGGATCTTGAGCACGAGCGGCGCGCGCCGCCGGCGGCCCCGGGCCGGCACGAACCAGGCGTCGACGGGCGGATGGTTTCGGGGGCGCACGGAGATCCGCTCGGGCTCGATCCGGGACGGGCGCAGCCAGCGACCGCCGTTGGTTGTCAGGCGGCGAAGGCGTCCGTTCGCAACTTCGCACAGATCGGGCGCGTCACCCGGCCCCGCCGCGCTGACGACGACGCGTCCGCCGCCGACCGCGAGCCCGCTGCAGACGACCTCTTCGTCGTCGAGAAGCGGCGTCGGCTCGCCGCCGAGCGGGAAGAGGTAGGGACGCGAACCGCCGCGGCTCGCGACGAGCGCGACCAGGGTCTCCTCGTCGAGCCAGTGCGCGCGCGGCGCGAGTGCGTCCGTGAGCTCGGCCAGGTCGGAGAAGGTGTGGTTGCCGACCGGCCGGTCGAGGCTCTCGCCGAGCCGCCGGAGCTTCTGGCCCTCGACGACGAAAAGGCCGGTGTTCTCCCACCCGATCGGATCAGGCGTGTCGTAGCCGACGAGAGCGATGCGACCGCCGGGCGACACAGCGAGGGTCCACGCAAGTCCTGCAAGGGCGGGGCCGGCTCTCGCGCGTCCGCCGCGCCCGCCGACCGTGTGCAGCTGCGGGTACTCGATCACTCCTGCCTCGTCCCGTGGATCGGCGAGGAACGCGACCCGCTCGCCGAGCCATGCCGCGTCCCCAACCTCGTAGGTGGGAGGCGTGAGGCGCCGCGGCTTTCCGGCCCTGAGCGGAACGACCCACGCGCTGTGGAACTGGTCGCGGAGCCCGAAGCCATCGAGCCGCCACGTCAGGTCCCGTATCCGGCGCGCGAGCGGAGCCTCAGGATCACCCACGACGAAGCGCTGCTCGCCGCTGGGAGCGATGACTAGGAGGGAGCGCCCGTCCGGCGACCACGAAGCGGAGCCGGCGTGCCCCTGAAGCTCTGTCGCCTGCCGAGGCTCGCCGCCCCCGAGGGGGAGGATCCAGGGCTGGGACCGCTCGCTGCGGTCGGAAAGGAAGACGAGCTCGTCCCCGCGGGGCGAGAACCTGGGGAGAAGGTCGCTTGCATCGGCAAAGGTCAGCTGCTCGGGACGCCCGCCGCGAAGCGGGACGCGCCAGAGGCGGCTCCGGTATTTGTCGCCCTCGACGGTCCTGCGCGAGTACGCGACCCATTCGCCGTCGGGGGAAACGGACGCGTGCTGCAGGAGCACCTGGCGCCGGACGTCTGCCGGTCGGAAGGGGCGGAGAGCCGGGCTCACGCTGCAACTATGGACTCTGTCCGCACGGCTCGCTACAGTCCTGCGCGACCCGAACCCCTTTAACTCGGTCCGGAGAGGCCGGAAAGGAGTCCGATGCACACGCACGCCTGCGCCCGCACACGAGGAAGGTCGAACCGTTGAGCCAGGCGGGCGTCTCCTCCGAAAAGGTCCTGCTCGACGGCGAGGCGATACAGCGCGGCCTGACGCGCATCGCGCACGAGATCGTCGAGGGAAACACCGACCTGGAGCGCGTCGCGCTCGTCGGCATCCACACGCGCGGCGTCCCGCTCGCCCAGCGCCTGAGGCACCTGATCGCCGAGCTCACGGGCCGCGAGGTCAAGCTCGGATCCGTCGACATCACGTTCTACCGCGACGACGTCCGCGTGCGCGGGGGCGAGGCGCCGATCCACCCACAGCCGGTCGTGCGTGACACGAAGCTCGACTTCCCGCTCGAGGGGATGACGTGCATCCTCGTGGACGACGTCCTCTACACCGGCCGCACGATCCGCGCGGCAATCGAGGCGCTGTTCGACTACGGCCGCCCCGCCCGCGTGCAGCTTGCGTGCCTCGCGGACCGCGGCCACCGAGAGCTTCCGATCCGTCCCGACTACATCGGCAAGAACCTGCCGACGGCGCGCGAGGAGCGCGTCCAGGTGCAGCTCGTCGAGATCGACGAAGTCGACCAGGTCTTGCTGATCTCAGCCCCAGAGGAGGCAGCCCATGGGTGACCTGCACGTGATGCGGGACGATTTGCGCCCGCCTGATCCCCCGCCGACGAGGCATCTGATCTCGATCGGCGACCTGTCCCGCGAGGACGTCGAGCGCCTGCTGGGTACGGCCCGCACATTCGAGCGCTCGCTCGACCGCGAGATGAAAAAGCTCCCGACGCTGCGCGGCCGGCTCGTCATCAACGTCTTCTACGAGTCGTCGACGCGCACGTCGTCGAGCTTCGAGCTCGCGGCGAAGCGGCTCTCCGCCGACACGATGTCGATCAAGGCCTCCGGCTCGGCCGTCGACAAGGGCGAGTCGCTGAAGGACACGGCGATCACGCTCGGTGCCTACGACCCCGACGTGATCGTGCTGCGCCACCCGCAGATCGGCGCGCCGCAGCTCGTCGCGAAGGTGACCGAGGCGCGGATCGTCAACGCGGGCGACGGCAAGCACCAGCACCCGACGCAGGCGCTCCTCGACCTGTACACGATCCAGGAGCAGTTCGGGCGCATCGAGGGGCTGCACGTGGCGATCGTCGGCGACGTCCTCCACTCGCGCGTCGCGCGCTCGAACATCCAGGCGCTCGTCCTGCTCGGGGCCCGGGTGACGCTCGTCGGCCCACCGCCGCTCCTACCACGCGGGATCGAAGAGATGGGCTGCGAGGCGACGACGGACGTCGACGCGATCGGCGCCGCGGACATCGTCTACGTCCTGCGCATGCAGAAAGAGCGGATGCTCGAAGGCGCGAACTACGTGCCCAGCCTTCGCGAGTACACGGCCCGGTGGGGCGTGACTCCAGAACGGCTGCGCCCCGGGCAGAAGGTGATGCACCCGGGGCCGATGAACCGCGGGGTCGAGATCGATCCGGTCGTCGCCGACGCGGCCGACGCGCTGATCGAGACCCAGGTGCGCGCCGGCCTCGTAGTGCGGATGGCCGTCCTCTACGACCTGCTCACGACCGGGCCGAAGCCGGTCGAGGCCGAAGTCCCAATGGGGGTGGCGTGATGCTCTTCGTCAAGGACACGCCGAAGGAAAACCTGATCGTCCGCGGGGCGCGCGTGCTCGACCCGGTCGAGGGGCTCGACTCGCAGGTCGACGTGAAGGTCGACAACGGCGTCATCGCGGAGCTTGGGTCAAACCTCCCGCAGAACTCGCACAGGGTGATCGACGGCACGGGGCTCGTGCTCGCACCGGCGTTCGTCGACCCGCACGTGCACCTCCGGACTCCCGGTCGCGAAGACGAGGAGACGATCACGACCGGAACCCGCGCCGCGGCCGCCGGCGGGTACTGCGCGATCCTGGCGATGCCGAACACGGAGCCGGTCGTCGACTCGGCAGCGGTGTTGGGCGCACTGGTCGAGCAGGCGCGCGACGAGGCCGAGGTGCAGGTCGGGTTCCTGGCCGCGATCTCCAAGGGGCAGGAGGGGACGCAGCTGACCGAGATGGGTGAGCTCGCCGATGTGGGCGCGGTCGGGTTCACGGACGACGGGCAACCGGTGGTGGCGTCGTCGCTCATGTGGCGCGCCCTCCAGTACGCGTCGATCACGGACCGCCCGATCGCCGTGCACTGCGAGGATCCGACCCTGTCGCGCGGCGGCCACATGCGCGAAGGCGTCGTCTCCGCGGAGCTCGGGATCGGCGGTTGGCCCTCGATCGCCGAGAGCGTGATGGTCGAGCGCGACCTCGCCCTCGCGATGTACGAGAGCCGAACCTTGCACCTGATGCACCTCTCGGCGAAGGCCTCGGTCGAGGCGCTGCGCCGAGCACACGCGGAAGGGGTCCGCGCGACCGCCGAGGTCACGCCGCACCACCTCGTGCTCACGGATGAGGCCGTCCGCACGCTCGACCCGAACGTGAAGATGAACCCGCCGCTCGGGGCCGAGGACGACCGGAAGGCGCTCGTCGAGGCGCTCCGCGACGGAACGATTTCCTCCGTCGCCACCGACCACGCGCCGCACGCGCGGCACGAGAAGGAGGTGCCGTTCGAGGCGGCGCCTTTCGGGGTGACCGGGCTCGAGACCGCGTTCTCCTCGCTCTACACGCACCTCGTCGAGCCGGGTCTGATCTCGCTCGAGACGCTGCTCGAGAGGATGTCCGCCGGGCCGGCTCGCGCCTATGGGCTCGACCCGCCGAGGATCGCGGTCGGCGCGGCGGCGAACGCGGTCCTGCTCGACACGCAGGCGAGCTGGCAGGTGGCCGAGGACGGCTTCAAGAGCCGTTCGAAGAACTCGTGGTTGATCGGCGAGAAGCTCCGCGGCCGAGTGCGCGCGACGATCGCGGCCGGACGCCTGGTGCACGAGTCGTGAAGGGCTTCCTGCTCCTCGAGGATGGGACGATCTTCCGCGGCGAGTCGGCGGGCGCCGAAGGCTACGCGTTCGGCGAGGCGGTCTTCACGACCGCGATGACCGGCTACCAGGAAGTCGTCACCGACCCGAGCTACGCGGACCAGATCGTGTGCTTCACGGCCGCAATGGTCGGGAACTACGGCGTCTTGCCGACGCGCTCCGAGTCGGGGCGCGCGCATGCCCGCGCGGTCGTCATGCGCGAAGCGCGAGGTCCGTCCTGGACCGACTGGCTCCACGACCAGGGCGTCGTCGCGCTGAGCGGCATCGACACGCGCTCCCTCGTTCTCCATCTGAGGCAGGCAGGCGCGATGCGGGCCATCGCGATGGGAGGAGAGGCATCGGTCGACGAGGCGCTGAACGCCGTGCGCGCGCAGCCCGAGATGGCAGGCCGTGCGCTCGCGGCGAAGGTCTCGACGCGCAAGCCGTTCGTCTTCTCCGACGCGGGCCGGGCGCGGATCGCGGTCGTCGACTACGGCTGTAAGCGGTCGATTCTGAACCGGCTCGCCTGGTCGGGCGCCGCGGTCACGGTCTACCCCCACGACGTGCCTGCGGACGAGCTCGTCGACTACGACGGCGTACTGCTTTCGAACGGCCCCGGCGACCCGGAGCCGCTCGTCGACGAGCAGGCGACGATCCGCAACCTGATCGGCCGCGTCCCGATACTCGGGATCTGCCTCGGGCATCAGCTGCTCGCGCTCGCGACCGGACGCAAGACCTACAAGCTCCCGTTCGGACACCGCGGGGCGAACCATCCGGTGCTCGAGCGCGCGACGAACGGCGTGCTCGTCACCTCTCAGAACCACGGCTTCGCCGTCGCGCCGTCGCATTCGCGCGAGGAGACTCACATCTCGCTCTACGACGGCACTGTCGAGGGGCTCGAGCTGCGCAGCGAGTGGGTGCGCTCGGTGCAGTTCCATCCAGAGGCCGGCCCCGGGCCGCACGACGCGTGGGGGATCCTCGAGTCGTGGGTCGAGGAGGTGGGCGGCCTTGCCAAGGCGGCCTGACATCGAGTCGATCTGCCTGATCGGCTCCGGGCCGATCGTGATCGGACAGGCCTGCGAGTTCGACTATGCGGGCTGCCAGGCGCTGAAGGTCTTGCGGGCGGACGGCTTCAAAACGATCGTCGTCAACTCGAACCCCGCGACGATCATGACCGACCCGGGCTTCGCCGATCGCACGTATCTGGAGCCGCTCGACCTCGAGGGTGTTGCGGGTGTGCTGGAGCGAGAGCGGCCGGATGCGCTGCTACCGACGATGGGCGGCCAGACCGCGCTCAACCTCGCGGTCGCGCTCGCGGAGGAGGGGATTCTCGACGATCTCGAAGTCGGGCTGATCGGGGCGCCGATCGACGTGATCAGGCGCGCCGAAGACCGCGATCTCTTCCGCGAGACCGTGCGGGCAGCCGGCCTGCGCGTTCCGGAGTCGATCGTGGTCACGTCCGTCGAAGACGTGCCCGAGGGCCTGTCCCTGCCCGTCATTCTGCGCCCAGCGTTCACGCTTGGCGGCCACGGTGGCGGCACCGCGAGGACGCGCGAGGAGTTGCACCGGCTGGTCGAGCGTGGTCTGGCGGAGAGCCCTGTCGGCCAGGTGCTGGTCGAGGAATCGCTCCTCGGCTGGGACGAGTTCGAGCTCGAGCTGATGCGCGACCACGCGGACAACGCGGTCGTCGTCTGCTCGATCGAGAACATCGACCCGATGGGCGTGCACACGGGCGACTCTGTGACGGTCGCGCCCCAGATGACGCTCTCGGACGAGGCGTACCAGGAGCTGCGCGACGCTGCGATCGCGGTCATTCGAGCGGTCGGGGTCGACTGCGGCGGCTCGAACATCCAGTTCGCGCGCGAGCGCGAGACCGGCGAGCTGCGCGTGATCGAGATGAACCCGCGCGTGTCGCGGTCGTCGGCGCTGGCGTCAAAAGCGACCGGCTATCCAATCGCGAAGGTCGCCGCGAAGCTCGCGGTCGGCTACACCCTGGACGAGATCCCAAACGACCTGACCGGGACGACGCCGGCCAGCTTCGAGCCGACGCTCGACTACGTCGTGGTCAAGTTCCCGCGGTTCGCGTTCGAGAAGTTCCCGGGGGCAGACTCGACACTCGGCACGCAGATGAAGTCGGTCGGCGAGGCGATGGGGATCGGCCGCACCTTCGGTGAGGCGTTCCTCAAGGCTCGACGCTCTCGGGAGCTCGACAGCGCCGAAGCGTGGGAGCTCCCCGCGGGCGCGCATCCGTGGTTCTGCGCCGAGTTGGAGCGGCTCGATGCACGGGTCAGCCATCTCGACGACCTCGTGGCCGACGACTGGACGAAGCTCAAGCGGCTCGGCCTCTCGGACGCGGCGATCGCGGCGAGTGCCGGGACGACCGAGCAGCTTGCGCGGGCGAAGCGGCGCGGCTGGGGCGTCCGCCCCGCGTACCGGCGCGTCGACTCCTGCGGAGCCGAGGTCCAAGCGGCCTCGAACTACTACTACTCAACTTGGGGCGAACAAGACGAGGTCGCCATCCCGGATCCGCGTAGCCGGGGGAACCTCCCAGTTCCCCCGGACCCCCTCCACTGGTCCGTTTCGCGGACAGGCGCTCTGCGCCGGGGCGAGGCGGACGAGGCCCGGCCAGACGGCGCCAAGCCGCGCGTCGTCATCCTCGGCTCCGGCCCGAACCGGATCGGGCAGGGGATCGAGTTCGACTACTGCTGCGTCCACGCCGCGCAGGCGTTCCGAGCGCTCGGCTACGAGGCGGTGATGGTCAACTGCAACCCGGAAACGGTCTCGACCGACTACGACACGTCGGACCGCCTCTACTTCGAGCCGCTCGGCGCAGAGGAGGTGCTCGAGATCTGTGCGCGCGAGCTTCCCGCCGGCGTCGTCATTCAGTTCGGGGGTCAGACCCCGCTGAAACTTGCGCGCGAAATCGAAACGGAAGGGTGGAGGATCCTCGGGACGCCTTTCGAGGCGGTCGACCTCGCTGAGGATCGCGAACGGTTCGCGGCGCTGTGCGAGGAGCTCGTGATCGACGTCCCGTCCTGGTCGATGGCCGAAGGCGCCGGAGAAGCCGCTTACGTCGCCGAGGCGATCGGCTACCCGGTGCTGGTCCGGCCCTCGTACGTGCTCGGCGGGCGCAACATGCAGGTCTGTTACGACGACGAGTCGGTCGCGGCGGCGGCCGCGGTCGGCGGTCGCGTGCTGATCGACCGCTTCCTCGAAGGCGCGATCGAGATTGACGTCGACGCGCTCTGCGACGGGCGAGAGACGTTCATCGCGGCGGTCATGGAGCACGTCGAAGAAGCCGGCGTGCACTCTGGCGACTCCTCCTGCGTGCTCCCGGCGCCCTCGCTCGACGCGAAGACGCTCGCGCAGATCGAAAAGACGGTCGAGAAGCTCGCGCCGGCGCTCGGAGTGGTCGGGCTCGTCAACGTCCAGCTGGCGGTTCAGGACAGCGAGGTGTTCGTCCTCGAGGCGAATCCGCGGGCGTCCCGGACCGTGCCGTTCGCGAGCAAGGCGATCGGGCTCAACCTCGTGGAGGCCGCCTGCAAGCTGGCCGCGGGCGCGGGCTTGTCCGAGCTCGGCCTGTCCCGGGGTCAGACCCCGAAGCAATTCAGTGTCAAAGCAGCCGTGCTTCCCTTCGCGCGCTTCCCCGGCGCCGACCCCGTGCTCGGACCAGAGATGCGCTCGACCGGCGAGGTGATGGCGAGCGCCGCCGACCTGCCGACCGCCCTCGCCAAAGCCGAGCGGGCGGCCGGGCGGCCGCTGCCGATGGAGGGCACCGCCTTCCTCTCGGTCCGCGACGCCGACAAGCCGGCGCTGGTCGAGGTCGCCGACTCGCTGTCCAAGCTCGGGTTCCGACTCGTCGCGACCGCGGGCACGGCGGGGGCGCTCGCCAATGCGAGGATCGCCGTCGAGCACGTGCGCAAGGTGACCGAAGTGGGGGAGGGGGCGACGGTCGTCGACCTCGTCCGCCGAGGGCACTGCGACCTCGTCATCAACACGCCCTTCGGCGACCCGGGCGCACGCTCGGATGGCTACCTGATCCGCGAGGCAGCGCTCGCCGCCCGCGTCCCGTGCATCACGACGATGGCCGGCGCGAGGGCCGCCGTGCGCGCGATCGCGGACGCGCAAGGCGATCTCGCCGTCTCACTGCAAGAGCGAATCAGTGCGCAGAAGAGAAGCGCTTAGAGTCGTCGCCAACGAAGCCGTCGGCCCCTACTCGCTGATCCGGGTCGAGCGCGGTGGACTCGATCCCGGCATTCCCGGCCAGTTCTTCATGCTCGAGGCGCCCGGACGACTGCTTCCGCGCCCGATGAGCCTCTGCCAGGCGCCGACCGGCGAGCTGAGCTTCCTGCTCGAAGCGATCGGCCCGGGAACCCAGGCTCTCGGCGCGGTTGAACCGGGCGACCAGCTCCACGTCTTCGGCCCGCTGGGCAACGGCTACCGCCTCGATGAGGAGAGACCGCTCCTTGTCGGCGGGGGGATCGGAGTCGCGCCGTTCCCCTATCTGTCCCGGCAGCTCAAGCGCCCACCCGCGATCCTCGGGTTCCGCACCGACTGGCACGCCGAAGCCGCCGCGCTCGTTCCCAACGCGGAAGTCGTGGTCGAACCAACCCTCGTCACCCAGCCACTAACCGACCTGGTAACAGACCGTTACAAGGTCTTCGCCTGTGGGCCCGAGCCGATGCTGGAGGCCGTGCGGGAGCTCGCACCGGACGCGCAGCTCGCCTGGGAAGCGCCCATGGCCTGCGGCTACGGCGCGTGTTACGGCTGCTCGGTCGAGATCGACGGCGTGCTCCAGCGGCTCTGCGTCGCCGGCCCTGTCCTGGAGGCCGCGTGATTCTGAACGCGTCAGGGTGTCTCGACGCCCTCGAGGCGCCCGAGGTCGCCCGTGCGCTCGACGCGTTCGTGACGAAGACCGTGACGCCGCAGCCGCGCGAGGGCAACCGACCGGTCCGCATCGCCGAGACCGAGGCGGGCATGCTCAACTCGATCGGCCTCGAAAACCCAGGCATCCACGCCCTCCTCGAGGACAAGCTCCCGCGCCTGGCCGAGCTCGGAGTTCAGCTCTGGGTCTCCGTCGGCGGCTTCGCAGCGGACGACTATGCCCAGCTCTGTGCCGGGCTCGACCCCCGCCCGGAAGTGACCGCGATCGAGCTCAACCTGTCCTGTCCGAACGTCGAGGAAGCGCCCGAGAGTGCAGCCGAGCTCGTCGCCGCGGCTCGCCCGCAGACGTCGAAAAGTCTCTACGCGAAGCTCTCGCCGGCGGCGACCGACCTCCCCGAAACGGCCCGCGCGGTCCAGGCCGCAGGCGCCGACGGGCTCTCGCTCGTGAACACGATCCGGGGCCTCGCGCTCGACGACAGGACGCTCCAACCACGCCTCGGGCGCGAGCTCGGCGGGTACTCGGGACCTGCCCTGAAGCCGATCGCACTCGCTGCTGTCTTCCAGTGCTACCGAGCGACGGGGCTCCCGATCGTGGGCATGGGCGGGATCGCCTCGGGCCGCGATGCACTCGATTTCCTGGCCGCCGGAGCGAGCTCGATCGCGCTCGGAACGGTGCTCTTCAGGGACCCCGACGCACCGGGGCGAGTGCGCCACGAGCTGGCCGAAGAGCTCGCTTCACGAGGGCTCTCGAGCCCCGAGGACGCAACCGGGCTCGCACACGGCGCAAAGCCCGCCACTGTTGTCTGATTGGACAATAGACGTGTTTTTGCGGGCAAAACACCTCGTTTGCACCCACAGCCCACGGGGACTAGTATCACGCGCCGTGGCGGCAACGAAGACTCAGGCGAAGGCGCCCGCCAGGTCTCGCGACCAGCGCATGGAAGCTCTCCAGCGAGCGAACGACATCCGGGTCAAGCGAGCACAGCTCAAGAAGGACCTGAAAGTGGGGCGCGCACGGATCGACAAGATCCTCAACAACCCACCTGAGTACGTCGCGACCGCCAAGGTGTTCGACATGCTGATGGCCGTGCCCAAGTTCGGGCGGGTGAAGGCGGCGCGGTTCTTGAACCAGGCCCGGATCAGCCAGTCGAAGACGGTCGGTGGCCTCTCCGACCGCCAGCGGACTGAGCTCATTGGGCTCTTCCACAAGTAGCAGCCCGACGACGCCCGTTTTTGTCGTCACGGGGACCTCGGGTGCCGGCAAGGGCACCCTCGAAAGGGCGCTGCTGGGCGAGATGCCGGACCTCGAGCTGGCCGTCTCGGCCACGACCCGTGGACGCCGCGAGGGTGAAGAGGACGGCCGCGAGTACTGGTTCATCTCGGAGGAGGAATTCGACGAGAAACTCCGTCACGGCGAGTTCCTCGAGTACGTCGAGTTCCCGTGGGGCCAGCGCTCAGGGACGCTGCGCTCAGAGATTGACCGCATCAAGGACCACGGCCGGATCCCGCTCCTGGACCTGGAGCCTCAGGGGGCACTCGACGTGAAGCGAAGCGTGCCGGGATCGGTCACGATCTTCGTCGAGGCGCCCAGCTTCGCGGAGAACGAGCGGCGGCTGCGCGAGCGGGCAACGGAGAGCGAGGGAGAGATCGAGGAGCGGCTCGAGCTGGCGCGCGAGCAGCTCAGCCAGGCGGGCGAGTTCGATTACCTGGTCGTCAACGACGACGTCGACCGCGCGCTCGCCGAGCTCGAGGAAATAGTGAGATCGAAACTGTCGGCTAGCATGTCGCGACCGTGATCCACCCACGAATCGACACACTCCTCGACAACGTCAACGAGCGCTACGCACTCGTGATCGTCGCCGCCAAGCGCGCGCGGCAGATCAACAACTACCACCACCAGCTCGGCGAGGGCACGTTCGACGACAACCCACCGCCGCTCGTGGAATCGCGTTCGAAGAACTACTTGACGATGGCCCTCGAAGAAGTCGCCGAGGGCAAAATCAAGTACTGGTACAAGGGCTGACGGCTCAGCGGGAGAGCGTGGCCGCTTCTCTGCGGTTGCGGAGCCATGCGTTGATGCTCAGGGCGAGCAGGGCCAACAGGGCGAGGACGGCGATCGCGCCCGGAACGAGGAGCCACTTGGCGTCGAGGTGCTCGACTCCGCCGTTCGGGTCAGGTGCCGCCCCACCGGCTGCCTCGCGCTGGGAAGCCGCTGCCTGTGCTTTCTTCTTTTTGCCCGGGAGCTTGTGGACGTTCGGCGGGCCCTCGCTCATCGCTGACGCGGAGTCGGCGGCACCCGCCGAGCCCGGTCCGTGGAGCTTCGTGATCATCCAGTAATCGATGCGCCAGCGGCCGTCCTTTCCGCGCACGACGTCGGTCTCCACGGTCGCGAGCTGGCCCCCGCGATGCTCCGGGAACATCAGGAGCTCGAGGCCGACCTTGTTCGGGTACGAGTAGTTGACGACGCTCCACTTACCCTGCCCGCGCGTCGACGCGGCGAACGGGACGATCGGGATCTGGCCCTTGAGCCAATCTCCGCGGGTTATGCCCTGCCGGAGCTCGGGGCCGGCGAGGTCCCACGTTCCGGCGAGATCGTGCTTGGAGACGGCGCCGCTGATGAACTTCGCGAGAACGGCGCTGACCACGCGGCGCTTCTCGGCTGTGAACGGAGCGTGTTTCGGCTGGCGGTAGAACGCGTCGCTGACGTATGGCCCGTTCGCGTTCTCGGGAGAGCCGGAGGTCGAGTAGTGGACGGCCAGATAGCCGAGTGGGACGACGACGATCGCGAGGGCGGCAGCGATGGTCGCGCGTCGTCGACTGCGGCGCGTTCTCAGCACACCTACTAGGACGAACGCAGCCGGATCTCGGCTAGTGCGGTCTTGACCGTAGTCGGCAATATGTGTCCATGGCGAAGGTGCTCCTCGGGGTCACCGGCGGCATCGCCGCCTACAAGGCGTGCGAGCTGACGAGGCTGCTCGTCAAGGCCGGGCACGACGTCGTGCCGCTCGTCACGCGCGGGGCTGACCGTTTCGTCCGCCGCGAGACATTTGCCGCGCTCGCCCGCAGGCCGGCCGCGGAGGATCTTTACCCGCATCTGACCCGCGCCGACCTGCTCGTGATCGCGCCGCTGACCGCGAACACGATGGCCAAGCTCGCGTATGGGCTCGCGGACGATGTGCTCACTGAGGCTGCGCTGGCCCACCGCGGGCCCGTCCTTGTCGCCCCGGCGATGAACCCGCGCATGTGGTCGCACCCGGCTACGCGGGCGAACGCGGCGACCCTGCGCGAGCGCGGCGTGGAGCTGATCGGGCCCGACGAGGGCGAGACGGTCGAGGGCGAGCTCGGAGTGGGGCGGATGGCCGAGCCGGAGGCGATCTTCGAGCGCGTCCGGGACCTGCTCCGCACGCGTAACGGTTCATTGAGCGGGAAACGTGTGCTCGTGACCGCCGGAGGGACACGAGAGCCGCTCGATGCGGTCCGTTTCGTCGGCAACCGTTCGTCCGGGCGGATGGGCGTCGCGCTTGCCGAAGAGGCCCGGCGCCGTGGCGCCGACGTGACGTTGATCGCGTCCAATCTCACGATCGCGCCCCCGATCGGGATCGAGATCGTCCAGGCCCCGACCGCCGACGACGTCGAGCGCGCCACGACATCACACGCCGGCGCCGACGTCGTGCTGATGGCCGCCGCGGTCTCGGACTATCGTCCGGCGCAAACCGAGGAGACGAAGCGCCCGAAGGACGAGAAGAAATGGCAGATCGAGCTCGAGCCGACCGCTGATGTGCTCCGCAGCCTTGGCGAAAGCCGCAAGAACGGCCAGGTGCTCGTGGGCTTCGCGGCCGAGACTGCGGCCAACGGCCTCGAGCGGGCGCGCAAGAAGCTCGCCGACAAGCGGGTGGATCTCGTCGTCTACAACGATGTGTCCCGTGACGACGTGGGCTTCGACGCGAAGGAGAACGAGGTTGTGATCGTCTCCGCGCGGGGCGAGCGCCGCGTTGAAAAGGCTCCCAAGGAAGCGATCGCCGCAGCGATCCTGGACGAGGTCGAGCACCTGATCTGATGCAGGAGCCGACCACCTCGACCGAGCACTCGGCCGACGTCATCCGTCGCCTCGCCGAGAACGTCGGAAAGGTCGTCCACGCGCCGGTCGAGACGCTCCGGCTCTCCGTCCTCTGCCTCGTCAGCGAGGGGCACCTGATCATCGAGGACTTCCCGGGCGTGGGGAAGACCATGCTCGCGAAGGCGATGGCGCGCTCGCTCGACTGCTCCTTCTCCCGCCTCCAGTTCACGCCCGACCTGCTCCCGTCCGACGTCACGGGCGTCAACGTCTTCAACCAGCGCTCGAACGAGTTCGAGTTCCGGCCCGGCCCGATCTTCGCGAACCTCCTCCTCGTCGACGAGATCAACCGTGCCCCACCGAAGACCCAAGCCGCGCTCCTCGAGTGCATGCAGGAGAACCAGGTCACCGTTGACGGCGTGAGCTACTCGCTCGGTCGCCCCTTCATGGTCATGGCGACGCAGAACCCGATCGAGTACGAGGGCACGTATCCGCTGCCCGAGGCGCAGCTCGACCGCTTCACGATGCGGCTCGACATCGGCTACCCGCAGCCGGACCAGGAGGCGCGCATGCTTTCGGAGCAGACGAGCGACCCGCCGCTCGAGCAGCTTCAGCCGGTGACGAACGCGACGGGTATCGCAGACGTGATCGACGAGTCGACGCGCGTGTTCGTCGAGCCGAGCCTCAATCGCTACGTCGTCGACCTCGTCGGGCGGACCCGGAGTGACCAGCGCCTCTACCTCGGCGCGAGTCCCCGCGCGGGGATCTCGCTGCTGCGTGTCTCGAAGGCGCGTGCGCTCGCGGACGGGCGCGACTACGTGCTCCCAGACGATGTCCAGGCGGTGGCGACGGCCGTCCTCGCGCACAGGCTGATTCTCGGGCCCGAGGCGCGCGCGAACGGGACGCCCCCACAGCAGCTCGTGCGTGAAGCAGTCGAACGGACCCCGGTCCCGGCTTGAGATGAGCGGGCTGACCGAACGCGGTCGGCTCGCGCTGCTGCTCGCAGGCGGCATCTACCTCGTTGCCTGGGGCTTCGGCTCGCGCTCGCTGTACCCGATCGCGACGGGCCTCGCGGTGGCGGTTGTCGGCGCGCGGCTCTGGGTCGAGATCCTCCGCCAGCCGGTCTCGCTGCGCCGTCACCTGGGCGCACGCGAGTACGTCGAAGGCGACGACGTCACGATCGGCCTCGAGGCGAAGGCGCAGCGCAACCCGGGGCCGCGGATGCTCGAGGTTTACGAGCAGATCAGCAAGCTCGGGGAGCGCCGTGTGGAGCTGCATCGGCGCGGACCGGACCTGCACGTCCGTTACGTGCTTCCAAAGGTGCCGCGCGGCCGGTACCGCTTCGACGCGGTGCGCGGAGTGTTCGAGGACCCATTCGGTTTCGCGCGCGCGGAACAGACCCTCGGCGCCGAATCGACGCTGCTCGTCTATCCACGCCTCGTCGAGCTCGAGCGCGTCTTCTCGGAGCTCGGCGTGACCCTGGCGGGCGGCCACGTCGTCATGAGACGCACGGCGGGCTTCGACCTGCACAGCGTGCGCGAATACCAGCAAGGCGAGTCGCTGCGCAAGGTGCACTGGCGGACGACGGCCCGCCGCGGTGAGCTCATGGTCAAGGAGCTCGAGGACATGCCGCACGACGAGGTCGCCGTGCTACTCGACGCCGACAGCAAGTCCGTCGTCGGCGAGTCGTTCGACGTCCAAGTGCGCGCGGCCGGCTCGATCCTGCGGGCGAACGCCCTGCGCGGGCGCCGTGCGCTGCTCAGCATCACGTCCTCACCTCCGGAAACCTGTCAGGTCGGGTCGATCGACGGTGAGTGGAGGACCGCGCTCGAGCTGCTCGCGGCGGCGGAGCCAACCGGCAAGGACCCGCTCGCGCGCTTCCTCGAGCGTGACGCGTCGCCGGCTCTGCAGGCGGTCGAGCTCGTCGTCGTGACGGCTGCCCTCGAGCCGCAGCTGGTCGACGCGCTGCTCGACAGGGCCTTTGCGCGTCGACCGGTCTCGCTCGTGCTCGTCGACGCGGCGAGCTTCAACGGCGGCGAACCGGTTGCGCTGCGCGAACCGGCACTCCTGCGGCTCCAGGCAGGCGGCGTTCCGGTCGTCGCCCTGCGACGGGGCGACGACCTGGCGGCGAAGTTGAGCGGTCTCGAGGAGGCGCGAGCTGCAAGTGGCTAAGACGGCGGCGTTCTCGCTCGCGCTGGGCCTCCTGATCGCATGGAACTGGGGACGGCTCGAGAGCCCTTCCAACGGAGGTCCGGTGCTTCTCATCGTGGCGCTGGCGATCGCGCCGGCGCTGCTGCCGACGCGTCGCTGGCGCCTGACAGGGGCAATGGTGGCCCTCCTCATCGCAGCGTCGGTCGCGGTCGAGGCGCCGCCCTGGAAGCTCGGCACGATCCTAAGTCGCGTGTGGCGCGGGTTCCTCGAGTTCTACGACGTGCTGATGCCCTTCGGCGCCGCGGAGCACCCGCTCATGCACGGCGTCCTTCTGCTGGCGATCTTCACGTTCACGGCGCTGGCGGCGCTCGCGGTCGCAGCCCGCCGTCCCCTGCTCGCAGGTCTCGTGGTCGTCGCCGGCGCAGGCTGGCCGGCCACGATCTACCCCGCCGCCGATGACGTGGGGAGAGGAGCGCTGCTCCTGGTGGTCATGCTCGCCCTTGTCGCGCAACTCGTCCCGACGCCCCGTCGCGGACAGCCACAGGTGCTCGTCGGGACCGCGATCGTGATCGCAGCGATCGTCGCCTCGAACTGGAATGGCGTGGCGAGGGCACAGTTCCTGAACTGGCAGACGTGGGATCTCTCGAGCAAGGCCGGGCCCTCGGTCAGCGTCGAGTACGTCTGGAACGCCAACTACCGCGGGGTCAACTTCCCGAAGAAGCGGACGCGCGTCTTCACCGTCAAGACCGACGATGCGCGGGCCGTCTACTGGCGGGCGACGACACTCGACACGTTCGTCGACAACGCGTGGAAGGAAGAGCTGATCCCGATCGTTCCGTCCAGGCCGCCCGGGGGGTCCCGGGACCTGCTCACGGACGATCCGCTGGTTCCGAACCGCGCCCGCGACGCCACGAAGTGGTCCGAGGCGACGGTGCACATCGATGCGCTTCGCGACCGCCACCTGATCAGCCCGAGCGGACCGGTCGCGTACGCCGGCGACTCGCTCGGCGACATCCTGTACTTCCGGGGCGGCGTGGCCGAGGTCGCCGACCCGCTCAGGCGCGGAACCGAGTACAACGCGTGGGGGTTCCAGCCGGAACCCACGCCCGCGCTCCTCGCGAAGTCGCGGGCTCGCTACCCGGGCGAGATCCGCGACGACGGGTACCTCGAGGTCGGGCTTGGCAAGTCGGTTCCGCCGTTTGCGACCCACCAGCGCGAGAACTGGCTTCGCCACGCCTTCGACGACCCCCAGCTCCGTCCGTATCTGCCGCTCTGGCGGACGGCCGAAGACATCGGGGGCGACGCCACGAACCCGTACGCCGCGACCGTCGCGATCGAAGCCTGGCTGCGGTCGAGCGGAGGATTCAGCTACAACGAGCATCCGTCCCAGGTGCGCGGTATGCAGCCGCTCGTCGCGTTCGTCACTCGAACGCACGAAGGCTACTGCCAGCATTTCGCCGGCGCGATGGCCCTGATGCTCCGCTACCTCGGGATACCCGCCCGAGTCGCCGCCGGCTTCACGAGCGGCGCCTACGACGCGGACCGTGGGACGTGGCGCGTCAACGACCGAAACGCCCACACCTGGGTCGAGGTCTGGTTCCGCAGCTACGGATGGCTCCCGTTCGACCCGACCCCGGGGCGCGGCAACCTCGGCGGCACATACACGACCTCGTCGATCTCAGTCAACGTCTCCGGCGTCGAGAACGTACTCCGGAAGAGCATTAGCGCGGCAGCCTCGCTCAATCTGCTCAAGTACCAGCTCGGTAGCCGGGGCCAGAGGATCGGAGGCGCAGGCGGGGCCCCGAGCGGCGACGTCGCCAAGGGTCGCGGGGCTGGCTCGTCGGCAGGGGGCTTCCCGGTGGCACAGGTCGTAGTCGGCGGACTGGCCACGCTCGTCCTCCTCCTCGTGGCGGCGAAGCTCCTCTTCACGCGCAGGCGCTTCCTGACCGGCGACCCGCGCGAGATCGCGACCGCCTGTAGACGGGATCTCGTCGGCTACCTGCTCGACTGCGGGATCACGATTCCGCGCAACCTCGGTGTCGCAGAGCTGGGCGAGGTCGTGCTCAAACGAACCGGGGTCGACCCCGGCCGGCTCGTCGAGCACATGGGTCTGGCGCGCTTCGGCCCGCCGGCGACGAGCGCAGAAGCCGCCCGCGAGGCGAAGTCGGAGCTACGCGCTGTTCGGCGCCGACTGCGGCGCGCGATCCCGTTCGGCCGCCGGGCGCGCGGGCTCTTCTCGGTGCGCTCGCTCCTGGCCTCCTGACTTTCCCTATCTTGGGGCTGTGAGCGAGAGCGAAACCTACGATCTCTTCCAGAAGGGACGCGCGCACCTGAAGCGAGGCATGGCCGCGCAGGCGACTGTCTCGCTCGAGAAGGCGAAGCGCCGCGAGCCGGCGAAGGCGTCGATCCGCGAGGCGCTCGGCATCGCGTACTTCCGGCTCCGCCGCTACAAGGAGGCCGAGTCAGAGTTCCGCGCCATGGTCGACCTCTCGCCTGCGGACGACTACGCGCATTACGGGCTCGCCCGCGCGCTCGAGAAGCTCGGGCGGACGAGCGAGGCGCGCGGCCACCTCAAGCTCGCTCG
The DNA here is from genome assembly GCA_046734155.1 of Actinomycetota bacterium. Lineage (GTDB taxonomy): Bacteria > Actinomycetota > Thermoleophilia > Gaiellales > Gaiellaceae > VAXT01. The sequence goes on from JBKPQP010000090.1 coordinate 30,536, forward strand.
CTCGTTGAGGCCGGGCAGCGAGCACTACGCGGCACGCCTTCGCGCGCTCGAGTAGCCGTTGCGGGCGGTCGTCCAGCGCGTCGGTGAGGCGCGCGTGCGCGTCGAAGGCGAGGTGGTGGGGGAGATCGGCCCGGGCCTCTGTGTCCTACTCGGAGTTGCGCGCGGCGACGACGAAGCGGCTGCGTTGCGGCTCGCCGGACGCGTCGC
>JBKPQP010000091.1:0-4321 GCA_046734155.1 Actinomycetota bacterium
CTGACCGAGGGGCAGCGCGTCCAGTTCGAAGTCGTGCAGGGCGACAAGGGCCTTCAGGCCTCGAACGTCACCGCCGCCTAGTACTTCCGGACTCGAGACAGACCGCGGGCCCCGGAAGGGGCCCGCTTCTATTTTGGAAGGATTGAGAAGTGGCCATCAGTAGAGACGAGGTGCTCCATGTCGCGCGGCTCGCGCGGCTGGCGCTCAGCGACGAGGAGGTCGACCGCCTCGCGGCCCAGCTGAACGCGATCCTCGATGCGGTCGGCAAGGTGGGCGAGCTCGACCTCGCGGACGTCGAGCCGACCGCACATCCGCTCGATCTCGTCAACGTGTGGGCCGAGGACGATCCGCAGGAGTGCCTGCCGGTCGAGGAGGCGCTCGCAAATGCGCCGGACCGGGAAGCCGGCTTTTTCCGGGTACCCCCCGCATGATGGACACGCTTCGTCTGACCGCGAAGCAGGTGAACGACCTGCTCGAAACGGGCGAGGCATCGTCCGACGAGATCTTCGCCGCGTATCGGGCCGCGATCGACGAGCGCGATGAAGAGCTCAACTGCTTCCTGCACGTGAACGACGACCCGCCCGGCGAGGGCATCCCGATTGCGCACAAGGACGTCGTCAGCACGAAAGGCGTCCCGACGACGGCCGGCTCGAAGATCCTCGAGGGCTACCTCCCAGTCTTCGACGCCACAGTCGCCGAGCGCTGCGCGAGCCGCGGCCTGCGCGTGATCGGCAAGACGAACATGGACGAGTTCGCGATGGGCTCGTCGACTGAGAACTCCGCCTACGGCCCGACGCGGAACCCATGGGACCCAGATCGCGTTCCCGGCGGCTCGTCCGGCGGCTCGGCGGCCGCGGTCGCGGCGGGCCTCACGCCGTGGGCCCTCGGCTCCGACACCGGCGGCTCGATCAAGCAGCCGGCCGCCCTCTGCGGGGTCGTCGGGCTCCGGCCGACCTACGGAACCGTCTCGCGCTCCGGCATCGTCGCCTTTGCGTCCAGCCTCGACCAGATCGGCCCGATCGCGAAGACCGTCGCCGACTGCGCGTTCCTCTACTCGGTGATCGCCGGCCGCGACCCGAACGACACGACAACGGTCGAGCTTCCGGAGCCGGTCGAGATCCCGGAGGGCGAGGACTTGAAGGGCCTGCGAGTCGGGGTCCCAAAGGAGCTGAACGAGGCCGAGGGCATCGAGCCCGGCGTGAGCGAGGCCGTCAACGCCGCAATCGAGCTCTGCCGCGAGCTCGGCGCGGAGGTGGGGGAGACGACCCTCCCGCGCTCGGTCGAGTATGGCCTGCCCTGCTACTACCTCATCGCCCCCTCCGAGGCCTCCTCGAACCTCGCCCGCTACGACGGCGTGCGGTACGGCCTCCGCATCACTGACGGCGACGTGCGCGAGATGTACATGCGCACACGGGACGCAGGCTTCGGCGACGAGCCGAAACGCAGGATCATGCTCGGCACATACGCCCTCTCGGCCGGGTACTACGACGCGTACTACGGCCAGGCGCAGAAAGTGCGGACGATCATCCGCGACGAGTTCCGCTCCACGCTCGAGGACTTCGACCTCCTCGTCAGCCCGACGTCACCGACCGTCGCGTTTCCGATCGGTGCGAAGACGGACAACCCGCTCGCGATGTACCTGTGCGACGTGCTCGCGATCCCGCCGAACATGGCGGGTCTGCCCGGCCTGTCGATCCCGTGCGGCCTCTCGGAAGGGCTCCCGGTAGGTCTCCAGCTGATCGGACCGCAGTTCTCCGAGAACGTCCTGTTCCGCGCCGGCCACGCGCTCGAGCGCGCACTCGAGTTCGACTACGTCCCGCCGAGGCTCGCATGAAGTGGGAACCGGTCATCGGCCTCGAAATCCACGTCCACCTGAAGACTCGGACGAAGATGTTCTGCCGCTGCGAGCTCGAGTACTTTGCGCCCGAGAACTCGCGCACGTGCCCCGTCTGCCTCGCGCATCCGGGCACGCTGCCGGTCCCGAACAAGCGCGCCATCGAGATGACGATTCTGCTGGGCCACGCACTCGGCTGCGAGATCGCGGAGCACGCCGTCTTCCACCGCAAGCACTACTTCTATCCCGACCTGCCGAAGGGCTACCAGATCTCCCAGTACGACGAGCCGCTCTGTGTCGACGGGTCGTTCACATTGCCGACAGCCGAGGGCGACGTCTCCGTGGGCATCGTCCGTGCGCACCTCGAGGAGGACGCGGCGAAGAACGTGCACATGGGCGGCGCCGAGGGTCGCATCGCCGGCGCCGACCGGACGCTGGTCGACTTCAACCGCGCCGGCACGCCGCTCGTCGAGATCGTGACCGGGCCCGACATCCACTCCTCGGAGCACGCGAAACGTTTCCTGCAGCTGCTCCGGCAGACCGTCGTCGAGCTCGGCATCTCAGACGCGGAGATGGAGAAGGGCTCCCTCCGTTTCGACGTCAATGTCTCGGTGCGGCCCGAAGGCTCCGACGAGCTCCGCACGCGCACCGAGCTCAAGAACATGAACTCGTTCAACTTCGCCGCCAAGGGGATCGAGCGCGAGATCCAGCGCCAGATCCAGATCTACGAGTCCGGTGGCCAGGTCGAGCAGGAGACGATGCACTTCGACCCGGGCAACGAGTCGGCGCCGCCGCTGCGCTCGAAGGAAGAAGCGCAAGACTACCGCTACCTCCCCGAGCCCGACCTCGTCCCGCTCGAACCGCCGCGGGTGCTCGTCGAGGAGCTCCGCACGCAATTGCCGGAGCTCCCGGGCGCGCGGATCGACCGGATCGGCGAGGAGATCGGTTTCGAGCTCGCAGAGGGGCTCGTCGCCAGCGGCCGTGATCGCCTTTTCGAACGGGTCGGCGGTGACCGAACGGCGGTTGCGAACATCCTCATGAACCAGTTCGCGGCCACGGGCATCGACCCCGGCGTGGTGAACGCCGACGAGCTCGGCAAGCTGATCGAGGCCCGCGACCGCATCCCGCGCCAGGCCTTCACGGACGCCTTGGCGGCGAGCGCGGATCCCGGCTTCTCGGCCGAGACCTATCTCGGGGACGGTCAGATCACCGAGGCGGGCGACCTCGAGCCGCTCGTCGACCAGGTGCTGGCCGCGAACCCCGAGCAGGTCGAGTCGTACCGCTCAGGGAAGCAGGGCCTCCTCGGCTTCTTCGTCGGCCAGGTGATGAAGGAGACGGAGGGTCGTGCGAACCCGAAGCTTGTCAACGACCTGCTGCGATTGAAGCTCGACGCCTGAGGCTAGTCGGCGGCCTTCGACCGGCTGGAGCTGCGGCGTCTCGGCGCTGCCGAGGCCTCGGGAGCGGCGCCGCGCTTGTCGCGGGCTTTCTTCTTCCGCTGACGGTCTCGACGCCAGCGGCGGATCGGCCTCGAGCCGCGTCCCATGCGCAGAGACTAGATCAGTCCGCAGTACCGCGCCGTGTTGGGCCACGCGTAGTAGCCCCGGCCGCTGCGGTGCGCGCGCTCGGCGACCCACATCTGCTCGAGCGGAGACCAGCGGTCGGCCGTGCCCTTCATGCGCAGGAGCTGGGCCCCGTACGTGCGCTGGAAGCCGAGGTCCATCTGGAGGCCGCCGTAGTACGGCCCTTTGGGATCGTTCCATGCGCCCTCGTGGCTGTGGATGCAGAGCCAGCCGGCCATGTGCGGCGGGTGCGTCGCGCGACGGCGGGCTCGCTTCGCGCGATGCTTCCAGAGGTTCCGGAGCCAGACCTTGTACCGGTGGCTGGGATCCTTGACCGCCGCGCGCGTCGCCGGAGTTCGCCGGACGCCCATCACGGATTGCCAGCGCCAGGTCACGCGGCGATAGTGGTGGATCTGCCGGACCAGGCCTCCGTCGTACGGGATGACGCGGGCCACGTGGACGGCCCTGTCCCTCGCCTCGGCCGGTCGCGCCGCGGTCAGGGAGAACATCCCCACCAGCGCGAGTGCGAGCACAGGCAAAAGCCGCAGTGATTGTCGGAGCAAAAGACCCCTCTCGTTTTCCGCGCCCGAGTGCTCGCTAGACGGACGAAGTGCCACAGCGTCCGAGCAAGCCCCTAGGCGGGCACGGGTTCGGTGTCAACCGTCTGAGACCGGGACGCTACCGGTTAGTTAGCGCGCCGGCGCGGATTGACTGTAAAACCTCCGTAAAGAAGAAGTGCTGCAATTGCCACGAAAACGGCCGTTTTTGCAGCACCCAAGCCGGATAGAGCGGTGCCAAGGGCGGCAACGCCGACCCCGGCCAGGATGAGGGCGTTTCCAAGTGGGCGACGCTTGATCGTGACGATCGCCACAGCAACGACGGCCAATGTGCCGAGCGTGTTCGCGACGATCGCCACGAAGCGGGACGG
>JBKPQP010000092.1:0-5587 GCA_046734155.1 Actinomycetota bacterium
AACCACCTGAACGGCAACGTCGGCTCATCAACATTCCGATTCGTCCTGGCCGCACTGCTCATCGATGTGCTCGATCTGCACCCATTCGTGCGCGGAACGAGGGTCGCATTGAGCGCGGTCCATAACGGGCGCCTCTCGGCGTGGCAACGCGAACACCTCCTCCTGACCTCGTGTGCGAGAGAACGACCGTGGGAGATCGAAGGAGAGGTGATCGCGCAGCTCACGCCGCCGCTCAACTCCACCGGCAACGCTGCGCACGCCTTCTACCCCGCAGTGCGTGCTGCGCGAGCCGAGTTCAGGCGACGAGCGCGTGCCGCCCCCTCGACATCACCAAGCCCTCGCGCGGTCTGATGATCAACGAAGACGACGTCGAAAAGCTCGCGTCAGCTGCGGGCGTGTTGGCGCCAAGCACGAACGTCTACCTGGAGGAGGGCTTCGTCATGAACCTGCTCGAGACGGTGCTCGAGATTGATCAAGAGACCCCCGCCTGAAAACGCCCACAATGCGACGCGGGTTCCATCGATTTCGGGTCGAGCGCGAACGTCGGCGACTTGCTGATCGAGCTGTGAGCTGGGGCCCGAGATGTTCGCAACGTCGACGTAGTCGAGATCGACGATCGCGGCGGCGAGACCGCGGGCGGCTGCCAGTCGGCGATAGCCGTCGTAGGGCGCCCAGTGCGGCGGCCGAACGCTCTCACGCGGGATTGGGCCATGTATGTAGAGGACAACTGGCGGCGGAGCGCTCGACGGCGGGACGTACACCTCGATCTCGCCTGCGCGTACTCGCTCCATCTCGACCTCGAGGACGTCGATGAAAAGCTGAAGCTCCTCATACTTCAGCGCGATTCCTCCGACGAGACCTCACCTCGGCTCGAGATCAACGTGCTTGCCATGCCCCCGCTCGTCACGGTGGTGAGGTACGTCTTGAGCACCTCGGCGACAGCGGTCGGGTTGCCGTGCGGGTTTCGGCGCCGGTCGACGTTCCACGCGGCGGCGTGGTCGACGCCGGCGATCTCGACCCTCGTCGCGTCGGGGATGATCTGCTCCAATTCGTCGAGCGCCCGCTTGAGGAAGTGTGGGCTCTTGCTTCCGCCGAGCAGCAAGACCGGCTGCTTGATGTCCTTGAACTTCGTGATCGAGCCGTCGATCGACTGCGCGATCGCGATGTCGTACGGGAGTGCCTCCGCCAGTTCTGCCATCGATGCGTTGTCGCCCGCGGCAGTCTTTTCTTCGGCCTTCATGATGCGTTTGATGGCCGGCTTCACGAGCCAATCTGGCATGGCGCGCATGAGCGCCGGGCCCTGTCGGCTGAGTTTCATTCCGGCCACGAGGATCCCCGGCAGATCGTCCGCGTCGACGTAGGCGTTGAACCGCTCCAGCCCCTTGGCCGGAACGCCGTCAAGAAGGATCGCCGGTTCGCAGACCGCGAGCCTCTCAATTCTGGGCAGGGTCAGGGCCGCCTCGAGGACGATGTCTCCGCCGGAGCTGAGTCCGAACACGAAGTGGCCGCCTGTCGCGCGGAGGACGGCGTCGAGATCGGCGACGTCGTCGGCGACCGTGTAGCCGCGATCGAACGGATACGGGCTCATCCCCCTGCCTCGCCGGTCGGGAACGATGACAGTGAACGAGTCCGCCAGCGCTTCGGCGAGCTCGCGGAATGTGTGCGCCGTGCCCATCGCACCTTGGACGAGCACGAGAACGGGACCGGCGCCGAGCCGCTCGAACCCGATCTTGGTGCCGTCGGCGGATACGACAGAGTGGACTGTCGGCGTCGTGTCGGCGGTGTGAGTTGCTTCCATTCTGGAATATTACCAGCATGGTATGATCTCGCGCAACGTGAAGCAGAAGCCGAAGCAGCGGATGTCGCGCGAGGAGGCGGTCACGCAGATAGCGGACTTGCTCGCGCGACTGATCGGCGAGGCGATCCTGTTCAACGAAGGCGTCGCCAGCGCGTTGGGCGTGAGCGCCGTCGACCTGCAGACATTCGGAGTTATCGCGCGGCATGACGGTGCGATAACCCCCAGCGAGGTCAGCGCACAGACCGGCCTGCCGGCGAGCACCGTGACGAGAGTGCTCGATCGTCTCGAGCAGCGCGGCTTCATCACGCGAAACAGCGTTCCTTCAGACCGGCGCAAGATCGCCGTCGAGGTGGTCGAGTCGAAGGCGGCGGAGGTCGCGCAACACTACGCCGGCAAGATCGCGCAGATCGAACGCCTGAACGCGCGGCGGTCCCGGGCGGAGGTCGCGGCGGTCCTCTCGTATCTCAGCGACCTTGCCACCGACGACAGCGCATGACTATCGAGTCCTTCATCGCTGCGCGAGAGCGGAACCACTCGCCGCGGCCCGATCAGCTCACCGGGCACGATGTCCCGTGGCGCGATGCCGGAGGCAGAGCGTGCCCGTAGGTTTCGCGATCACGGCGGCGCTGGTGATCGTCGGCCTCGCGGTGGCAGTGTGGCCGCCCTCTCGCTCGGGACTGCTCGGCCTGCTCGTGTGGTTGGTTAGTGCGATCCCGAACGAGTCGCCGTTCCTCGCCTTCTACTGGCTGGCCGGGTCGACGCTGCTCGCGTACGGCCAGGGTGGCCTCCGCGGCGGCGGCGTCTGGGCGGCGCTCGGTCTCACCGCCGCGCCGTTGGTCGCCACGCCGGTCCTCGTCCGCCGCAGCCTGCGCGCAGCGCCCGCGCTCGAGCAGGCGCTCGGACGGCCGATCCCGCGCAGACCTCCCTGGGCACGGGTCCTGTTTGCACCGCTGCCGCTGTTTCACCCGGGGGTGAAACGGATCGCGAATCTCAGCTACGGCGACGCCGGACGACGCAACCGGCTCGACGTCTACCGCCCGCGCCACGGTGGCGGTGGCGGGCCGGTGCTGATCCACCTGCACGGGGGAGGCTTCTCGTTCTTGCCCGGACGGAGGAGCTTCTATGCGCGGCGACTGCTGTTCCGTCTCGCCCGCGAGGGCTGGGTCTGTATCAGCGCGACCTACCGGTTGCAGCCGGCGGCGACGTTCCCTGACGAGCTGATCGACGTCAAGAAGGTGATCGTCTGGGCTCGCGCGCGGGCGATCGAGTACGGCGGCGACCCGGATCGGATCGTGCTCGCGGGGAGCTCGTTCGGCGCGCGCCTGGCGACGCTGGCCGGCTTCACCGTCAACGACCCCGCGTTCCAGCCGGGCTTCGAGCAGGCCGACACGGCGATCGCCGCCGTCGTCGCGCTCTACGGCTACTTCGGCGGCATCGCCAGCCGGAGAGGTCTGCCCTCCTCGCCCTTCGACTACGCGGACCGCGGTTCGGTGCCGCTGCTCATCGTCCACGGCGGCCAAGACACGTTTACCTCTGCGAGCCAGGCGCGCGCGCTCGCCGAGCAGGCCCGCCGCGCAACGCCTAAACCCGTCGTCTATGGCGAGCTGCCCGGCGCCCAGCACTCGTTCGACCTGCTCTCCTCGATCCGCCTCGAGGCAGTCATCGACGGCATCGAGGCATTCCTCGGATCGGTCGCCGCGGCGGGCCCGACGATCGCCTGCGCCGATTCGGTCGAAGTGGCATGACTGCTCCTTCCGGCACGAAGATGCACGCCGACGAGGTCGAGATCGACGAGACGCTCGTGCGCCGGCTCCTCGGCGAACAGTTACCCGATTGGGTCGAGCGGCCGCTTCAGCGGGTCGAACCCGAAGGGACCGACAATGCGATCTTTCGGCTCGGGGACGACCTCGCCGTTCGGCTCGCACGTCGACGAGGCCCGACGCAACCCGGCGGGAAGCTGTTCGAGTGGCTGCCCGCGCTCGCTCCGCTCCTCCCGGTCGCGATCCCCGTCCCGGTCGCGCAGGGCAACCCGACGCGCGACTACCCCTGGTTCTGGGAGATCCACACCTGGGTCGAGGGTGAGACGGTGACGATCGAGGAGATCGACGCAATCCAGGCGGCGCGCGACCTTGCCGCGCTCGTCGGCACGCTCCACCAGCTGAGCCCGACCCATGCACCAGTCGGGCGCGGCATCCCACTCGCGCAACGCGACCGGGAGTTCCGCTTCTGGCTCGAGCGCTTCGAGGGCGATCCACGCCTGGAGGTCGAGTGGGAGCGTGCGCTCGCCGCACCACCCTGGGACGGACCGCCGATCTGGCACCACGGCGACCTCGACGTACGCAACTGGCTCGTTCGCGGCGGGAGGATCCGCGCCGTCATCGACTGGGCCTCGATGGGCGTCGGCGACCCGGCCTGCGACGTGATGGTCGCCTGGAAGCTCAACTCCCCCGCGGCGCGCGACGCGTTTCGGGAGGCACTGCCGACCGACGACGCGACGTGGGAGCGGGCGCGCGGCTGGGTCCTCTCACAGGCGGTCGCGATCCTCGCCTACTACACGCCTGAGAACAACCCTGTCCTGCACCGGGAAGCGGAACGCTGGCTCGACGCGGTGCTCCTGGAGCGAACGTAGACCCCCTCGACCGCCGCCCTACGAGCACGCCGTGACTCAAAAAAAGTCCATGCCCGACGATCACGAGCCCGCGAGCACGACCCCCTCGCCGAAGACATTGATGGCCGACATCTCTCAACGCCTCGCGCTTCTGCGCCCGTACCTCGTCGAGACGCGTTGCGCGGTGCTGACGACGCTCGATCCTGACGGTTCGCCACATCCGGCGGTCGTTCACTATCAACTGGAAGACGATGCGATCGTGATCAACGGCCGCGTCGATCGCAGATGGGTAAGAAACCTTCGACGCGACCCGCGCGTCTCGGTCGTCATCCACGACGCAGACGACCTACTCCACTGGGTCGGGATCAAAGGCGCAACCCAGCTTCTCCGGGAAGGCGCTGCCGCTGTCGAGGATGCCATGGCGATCGCGCGACGCTACAACGAGGATCCCGCCGGCTACCGGGACCAGGAACGGATCAGCTTCCGCATCCTTCCGCGACACGTCCACGAATACGCAGGCTGAGAGTCGCGGCTGCATCGATGTCACGTCGGCGAACTGATGAGGCGGTGCGGCCGGAGCAGGCCGCCGAGAAAGGAGTCGTGAGATGACGCGGTACCTGATTTCGTTCCCCAGCGGCGCGATGGACCACATCCCCGCTGAGGAGTTCCCCGCCGTGGGAGAGGCTGCTCATGGGGTGGCCCAGGAGGCGATGGACGCCGGCGTGTGGGTGTTCGGCGGCGGACTAGCCGAGGACGTCGATCCCGTGATGGTGGCCGGTGACGGGACGATCACCGCTGGCACGTACCCGCAGACCAAGGAGTTCAACGGAGGGTTCACGGTCCTCGACGTGCCCTCTCGGGAGGCCGCGTTGGAATGGGCCGCGAAGATCGCTTCCGCGTGCCGCTGTGCTCAAGAGCTCCGCGAGTTCGGGCCTGACCCGGCAGTAGGCAACTGAACGAAGCCCAACGTGGCCGATTCGCGTCCACGGGCTGCGGCAAAACGACCGAGCTCGCCTTGAAGTACGGCCAGCAGGCCTGGGCGAAAGTGGTCTCACTCGCTCGGCGTGCTGTCGCTGCGCCTTCTCCTCCCTGCGGTTGTCGCCATGCTTGACAACGAAGGATGGAGCCCTTATGGAGCCCCGTGGTTGCAACCAATGGCAACCGGTCGCAAATCGAACCGC
>JBKPQP010000093.1:0-10314 GCA_046734155.1 Actinomycetota bacterium
CGCCTCGATCGGCGCGCGCGAGACGGCCATGAGCAACACGTCGTGGTTCTCGAGGTGCACGTGTGAGCCGTTGAAGCCGTCGGCGATCGCGGAGCAAGCAGGGCAGCCGGCGGTGTAGTCGGGGCCGAACATGAAGTGGTAGATCAGGAGCTGCGAGCGGCCGCGGAAGAGGTCGGCCAGAGAGGCCGGGCCCTCGTCCGTCTCGAAGCGGTAGTCCTTCTCGATGGCGACCCACGGCAGCTCCTGCCGGCGCCGCGCGAGCTCGTCGCCTCGCCGCGTGTGCTCCTTCTCTGCCTCGAGCAGCTCCAGCCTCGCGGCGAGCCACTCCTCGCGGGTTCCGGTCTTGTGCTCGGTCATCGGCTTCCCCCTGTTCGTGGACAGCCCCGAAACCGTGCCAGTTCGAGGTTGCCCTAGGTCGAGGCGGGCTCGGGCTCTCGGACTTGCCCGCCTTCGCCTCTGCTCCTGTCGTAGAGCTTCCCGAGCTCGGCGACGGCCAGGAAGACGATCGGGCCGATCAGGCAGATCGCCCACTGCGAGCTCGTCAGCGCAACGGTGTCGAAGATCCGCTGGAGCGGCCCGAGCGCCGTGACGAGGAACGTGAGCACGAGGGCTGCACCGATCAACTGGACGAAGCGGCGGTTCTCGATCGTGTACCGCTTGAAGATCGTCTCCGTCGGCTCGCGCGTCTCGAGCGCGCCCACGATGTGCATCAGCGACAGGGTCGTGAGTCCCATCGTCGTCGCGGTCACGAGCTCGTAGCGGTGCTCGCCCCAGGAGACGATGCTCACGGCCAGTACGGCCATGACCACGCTGGCGATGCCGAGCCGAATCGCGAGGTCCCGGTCGACGACTGGAGCGTTCGCGTCCCGAGGCTTGCGCTGCATGAGCCCGGGCACCGGCGCGTCGAAGCCGAGGCCGATCGCGAGCAAGACGTCGACCGCGAAGTTGATCCACAGGATCTGGAGCGGTGTCAGCGGCGTGCCGTTGGCCACGTTGAAGATCCCGGCCAGGAGGAATGTGAGGATGAACCCGCCCAGCATGATCAGCTGGACGCGGATGTACTTCATCAGGTTGTCGTAGATGCCGCGGCCGCCCTCGACGGCGCTCACGATGGTGGCGAAGTTGTCGTCCGTGAGGATCATGTCGCCGGCTTCCTTCGTCACCTCGGTGCCGGTGATCCCCATCGCCACGCCGATGTCGGCGCGCTTTAGCGCAGGGGCGTCGTTGACGCCGTCGCCGGTCATGGCGACGACGTGGCCCTTCTTCTTGAGCGTCGAGACGAGGCGCACCTTGTCCTCGGGCGCGACGCGTGCGACGACGCCGATCGCCTCGACCTGGGCTTCGAGCTCCTCGTCGCTGAGCGCGGCGAATTCCGTGCCGGAGAGAGCGCGACCCTCGATCCCGAGCTGCTGCGCGATCGCAGCGGCCGTCGTCACGTGGTCACCCGTGATCATGCGCGCGCGGATGCCCGCGTCCCTGCACTGCGCGATCGCGTCCCCCGCCTCCTTCCGAGGCGGGTCGACGATGGCGACGAGTGCGAGCAGCGTCAGGCCCTGGACGTCGTGGAGGTGCTCGGCGTTTCTGTCGAAGGCGGCCGGATCGAAGTCCTTCGAGGCGACCGCCAGGACGCGAAGGCCTTCACCTGCGAGCCGGTCGTTCTCGGCCATCACTCGCTCGCGGTAGTCGTCGATCGGAATGCTCGACCCGTCGACGTCGCGCGCGTCGGTGGAGCGCGCGAGCAGCACGTCCGGGGCGCCCTTGACGTAGCAGCGCACGACCTTGCGGCCGCCGTCTTCGAGCTCGTGGAAGGTCGCCATGAACTTGTACTCCGAGTCGAATGGAACCTCGGCGATCCGGGGATGGAGGCGGCGCGTCTCGTCGACGTCGAGCCCGCCCTTGGCCGCGAGGACGACGAGGGCAGCCTCGGTCGGATCGCCGACGATCTCCCCGTCGTGCACGGCGGCGTCGTTGGCGAGCGCCATCGGCGCCAGGAACGGCTCGAGGGAAGTGTCGGACTCGCCCCAGGTGCGGAGGATTTTTCCGTTCGTCGAGTAGCCCTCGCCCTCGATCGAGTAGCGCCGCCCCGCAACGACGAGCTGGCGCGCCGTCATCTGGTTCAGCGTCAGCGTGCCGGTCTTATCCGAGCAGATCGCCGAGGTCGAGCCGAGCGTCTCGACCGAGCGCAGCCGCTTCACGATCGCGCCCTTGGCCGCCAGCGCCTGTGTGCCCAACGAGAGCACGGTGGTCACGACGGCCGGGAGACCGGTGGGGATCGCAGCGATCGCGAGGCTGATTCCGACCAGGAACAGGTCGTCGAAGCTCTCGCCGCGGATCAGCCCGATGACGATGATCAGGACCAGCGCCGCCGCCGCCATGATCGTCAGCAAGACGGTTAGCTGGTCGAGCTGGCGCGTGAGGGGCGTCTTCTCGTCCTGGACCTGGCTCAACATCCCGGAGATGTGACCCACCTCGGTCGACATCCCGGTCGCCGTCACGACCATCTCGCCCCGCCCCCGCGTGACGGTCGAGTTCATGTACGCCATGTCGACGCGGTCGCCGAGCGGCACGTCCTCGCCGGGCACGGGCTCGAGCGACTTGAGCACCGGCACGCTCTCGCCGGTCAGCGCCGCTTCCTCGATCTCGAGCGTCGCCGCCACGAGGAGCCGCCCGTCGGCCGGGATCTTGTCCCCGGCCTCGAAGAAGATGATGTCGCCCGGGACGAGCTCTTCGGACGGGATGTCCGCCAGCGCTCCGTCGCGGCGCACGTGGGCCTTGATGATCAGCATCTTCTGGAGCGCCGCGACGCTCTCGGCCGCCTTTCCCTCCTGGTGGAGCCCGAGGATCGCGTTGAAGACCGTGATGCCGAGGATGGCGACACCGGTCCCGAACTCCTGGAGCGCGACCATGCTCACGATCGCGGCCCCGACGAGGACGTACTGCATCAGGTCCTCGTACTGGCGCAGGAACGCGTGCCAGCCGGGCTCCTTCGGCGCCTCCGCGAGCTTGTTCGGACCGTACTCGGCGCGGCGCCGCTCGACCTCGGCCGAGTCGAGACCCGTCGCCGGGTCGACTAGTAGCTGCTCGCAGACGTCGTCAGCCGCGAGGCCGTGCCACGCATCCGGGTCGCGAGCGCGGGGTGCGTCGGTCGATGATTCCTGTGCCGACGTCGCCGCCATCGAGCGAACCGTACCCCGCGCAGGGCGGGGTCAGACGGCCGCGACGCGCTTGTGCAGGCCTCTGAGCTTGAACGAGAAGAAGATCTCGGTGATGCCCCGCGACAGCGCGATGATCCCGACGTAGGCGACGAGCAGGATCGCTGATCTCCTGAAGGAGCCGGCAACCCAGAAGGCGAGCAGGATCTCGAGGATCCCGATGATCAGTTGGAGCCACCAGAGCTCGAACGCGTCCTTGGTGATGAACGAGACCGTGATGTCGAAGATCCCCTTGATCAGCAGGAAGAGCCCGATCAGCGCGGCGAGCGTCGCGAAAGCGTTGTGCGGGTGCACGAACGCCCAGACCGCGGCGATCACGAACAGGACACCCAGGATCCCGTGGACGAACTTCCAGCCCGTCGTCGAGAAGGCGATTTGGAAGAACTCGTTGATCCCCGCGAACAGCGCCACGAAGCCGAACAGGAACGAGACGGCATAGACCGTCGTGTAGTCCCACTGGAACACGATGATCGCGAAGACGAGCCACGCGATCCCGGTCAGCAGGAAGAGCCACCAGCGCCCCGTGGCTTCTTCGAGGACTTCTCGCCCTTCGAACATCATCGTCTGGTCGATTCTCCAGGACCAGCGCGGTTCCTGCAACAAGAACTACGCAGCCAGGTGGTCGGGCGGTGACGTCAGCCGGCCCGCCGCCAGCAGAACAGGAGTTGCTGCGAGCTTCATCGAGCGGGCGGCGAGCGGGAGCGCGAGCTCGTGCAGCGCGCTCCAGCGCAGACCGTACTCGTGCCGCAGCCGCTCGGGCAGGAGCCCCGCCGTCGCGAGCCGGTGTGCGGGCACGAGCACGCGCATCGGCGCCGGAAGGCGCGCTTCGACGATCACGTCCGCGACGGCGCGGGCCGCCGGGGTGACCGTGATCGTGTCCCCGGCGATCTGCGCGGAGAAGTACTCTCGGAACCCCGGCAGCGAGCGCGGCAGCACGCCCGCGGGGACCCCGAACAGCCGCGCGACGACCGCCATTTCGCGGTAGTACCGCTCCTGCTCGTCGCGGTCGAGCCGCCGGACGAACCGCTGGTAGGCGGCGAGAGAGCTCTCAACGAGCGTCGCGTGCACCCACAGCTGGAGCTCGGGGTCCGAGGCGGAGTAGCGCGTGCCGGGTGGAAAGCGGCCGAGCCGGGACGCCGTCTCGCCGCGAACGTGCTCGTGCACTGCCTGCACCGCCTCGCCGGCGCGATCGGCCTCGTCCCTGGAGCCGTACGTGATCAGGTAGAGCGCACCGAGCGTGCGGATGAGCCGGCGCCAGAGGTCGTTGCGAAAGTCGGAGTGCTGGACGACGCCCGCAGCGACGAGCGGATGCGCCACCTGGAGGAGAACGGCCGGCCCGCCTCCGAGGAACGGCGTCAGCGGCGTGTTCCCGATTCGGCGGATCGGGCTCCCGGGCGCGAAGTAGCCGTCCCGGCTCGCGAGCCGTTCGGCGTGCGTGCGCGCTGCAGCTCCATGCGGTCGACCCTGCCGCATGCCCACAGAGTGCCCGAGACGGCCGCGCCGCCGTGGTTCGAACGAACGAATCTCGCGCGCATGGTCGTCACCGAGTGGCGGAGCGCGGTCGCGGATCGGGCAAGATCTCGCCGTGCCGCTCAGGACGATGGAGCTCGGCTCGACCGGGATGGAGATCACGCGGGTCGGCTTCGGCGCGTGGGCGGTCGGCGGTGGCGGCTTCGAATGGAGCTGGGGCGCGCAGGAGGACGAGGATTCGATCGCCGCGATCCACCACGCGCTCGAGCTCGGCGTCAACTGGATCGACACTGCGGCCCAGTACGGCTTCGGGCATTCCGAGGAGGTCGTGGGCCGCGCGATCGCCGGGCTCGACGAGCGGCCGTTCATCTTCACGAAGGGCGGACAACCCGAGGGCCCGGGGGGCGCGACGCTCCACGATCTGACCCGCGACGGGCTCAGGAGCGAGCTCGAGGGCAGCCTCTCCCGTCTCGGGCTCGACGCGGTCGACCTCTACCAGATCCACTGGCCGATCCCAGACGAGCAGATCGAGGAGGGCTGGGCGGCGCTCGTCGAGCTCCGCGACGAGGGGCTCGCGCGCCACATCGGCGTTTCCAACTTCTCCGTCGAGCAGCTGCGGCGGTCCCAGGAGATCGCGCCGGTCGAGACGCTCCAGCCGCCCTACTCTCTGATCGCGCGGGACGCTGAGGAGGAGATCCTGCCCTTCGCCGAGAGCGAGGGGATCGGCGTGATCGTCTACTCGCCGATGGGGTCGGGGATGCTCTCGGGAGCGATGAGCCGGGAGCGGATCGCCGGCTTCCCGGAGGACGACTGGCGCAGGCGCGCTCCGCCGTTCCGCGAGCCGCGGCTGTCAGAGAACCTGGCTTTGGCGGATCGGCTCCGCGCAGTCGGCGAGCGGCACGGGGCTACGGCCGGCGCTGTCGCGGTCGCGTGGACGCTCCGCAATCACGCAGTGGACGCGGCGATCGTCGGCTTCCGCCGGCCCGACCAGGTCGACCCGATCGTCGCCGCGGCGAATCTCGAGCTCGACGACGCGGACATCGCCGAGATCGAAGGCTCAGCCTGAGAGCGCGTCCGCGAGGAGCTGAGGCTGCGTGACCGGCCAGATGTGGCCGTCCGGCGCATCGACCTCGCGGTAGTCGCCTCCAAGCGCGTCCGCCAGCTCGCGACAGTGCGCCGGCGGGGTGAGCGTGTCGGTCGTGCAGCCGACGACCGTGCACGGAACGCGCTTCACGTCGAACCGGTCGATCACTGGCCGCACGTCGATCCCGTGCACGTCGCGCGCGAGCCGGAGCGCGCTCACCGGCGCCCTGGCCACGCGGCCGACCATCCAGCCGAGGTGACCGAGCCGGTAGCGGCCGGTCAGCACCTGCCGGAAGAACGTCGCCGTGCTCGCGCGCATCGTCTTCGTCAGCGGCAGGCCCGCGGGTGAGACGAGAACGAGCCGCTCGACGAGCTCCGGCCGCTCGATCGCCCCGAGGAGCGCCAGCACCGCGCCCATCGAGTGTCCGGCGAGCGTGACCGGAGCCCGCTCGGCCAGTTCCGCCGCGAGCCAGCGGTCGTAGATGAAGAGCTCGCCACGAGTCCGCCTGAACGCCGGCAGCTCGAGCGCGCTCCAGCCATCGGGAAGCCCCGCCGAGTACAGATCCGCCGTCGCGCCCCAGCCTGGCAGGAAGAGCCCCGTCAACGCAGGGCTTGACATTGCATGGTTCGTTTAGTCAAATGTCTTAGTCACTTGTACAAGAGCTGCGGCGAGGAGGCTCCATGTCTCACAACGGTTCAACGCTCTACCACACACCGCAGGAGGCGATGCAGGCTCCCCCCGAGGAGTACCTCTACCTTGCCTGCCTGCACGAAGGCACCGGGGTCGACAAGCCGGACTTCCTGGCCGTCGTCGACACCGAGGACGGCCGGATCGTCCACGAGCTGCCGATGCCGAACGTGGGCGACGAGCTCCACCACTTCGGCTGGAACCGCTGCTCGTCCGCCTGCCACGGGCCCGACCGCTCGCATCTGATCATCCCTGGCTTTCGCTCCTCACGAATTCACGTCGTGAACGTCGGCGACGATCCGCGCAGGCCGACGATCGAGAAGGTGATCGAACCGGAGGAGGTGGTGGCCGCGACGGGGTACACGCGACCGCACACCGTGCACTGCATGCCCGGGGACAACATCGTCATCTCGATGTTGGGCGACGCCGACGGAAACGGGGCCGGCGGTTTCGCGGTGCTCGACGCGAAGACGTTCGAGGTGAAAGGGCGCTGGGAGAACGGAGGCGAAACGCCCAGCTTCAACTACGACTTCTGGTACCAGCCGCGGCGGAACGCGCTCGTCTCGACCGAGTTCGGCGAGCCAAACGCCTATGAGCCAGGCTTCGACCTCGACGACGTGCCCGCCGGGCGCTACGGGAGCAGGCTCCACTTCTGGAACCTCGCCGACCGGAGCCTCGAGCAGACCATCGACCTCGGCGAGAACGGCCTCGTCCCACTCGAGGCGCGCTGGCTCCACGACCCCGATGCGGACGAGGGCTTCGTCGGCGCCGCCCTCTCGAGCACGATGTGGCACTTCCACCGCAAGAACGGCAGCTTCGAAGCCGACCAGGTGATCGCAGTCGAGAGCGTGCCGGTGGACGGCTGGCCCTTCCCGGTACCAGGGCTGATCACCGATCTGCTGCTCCCGATGGACGACCGATTCCTCTACCTGGCAAACTGGCTGCACGGCGACGTGAGGCAGTACGACGTCTCGGATCCGGCAAACCCGAAGCTGACGGGCCAGGTCTGGCTCGGCGGCGTGATCGGGAAGCCGACCGACGCCAGGCGCGACCTGAACGGCGGGCCGAACATGCTCCAGCTCTCGTTCGACGGGCGGCGCCTTTACGTCACGAACTCGCTCTATTCGACCTGGGACAACCAGTTCTATCCCGAGCTGCGCTCCTGGCTTCTGCGAATCGACTGCTCTCCAGACGGCGGCATGGAGATCGACCACGACTTCTTCGTCGACTTCCACGACCGGCCGGACGGCCCCGCCCGCACGCACGAGATACGTCTTCCGGGCGGCGATTGTACGACGGAGATCTTCCAGTGATACTCGGGCACGTCAATGGAGTTCCCGTCGAAGAGACCGTGCTCCAGCTCGCGTCAGCCGGTGTCATGACGGTCGCGACGATCGGGGTCGCAGCGGAAGTGGCGATCCGCCGCCTGCGGGCCCGGCTGAGGCGCAGGTGATGGAACTGAAGCCGGTGCCGGCGGAGAGCGACGTCGCTGCGATCGTCGCCACGGCCCGCGACTACTTCGAGGGCTGGTTCGACGGTGACGAGGCGCGGATGGAGAGAGCGCTACATCCGGATCTCGTCAAGCGGCAAGCGGGCCAGGCGCTCGGGATCACGACGAAGGAGCGAATGCTCGCGCTCACCCACCAGGGGGAAGGACGGGAGGACGGCACCGACCCGGCGCTCGACATCGAAATCGAAGATGTCTACGGCGACATCGCGAGCGTCACCGTGCGCTCGGCCGTCTACCACGAATACCTCCAGCTCGTCCGCACGACCGAGGGCTGGAAGATCGCTAACGCGCTCTGGCAGCACACGTGACTGAGACGGCACACACGACGACCTCCCGCGCCACCGCCGAAGAAGCGTTGCTCGACGCCGCGGAGCGGCTGCTCGTCGACGTCGGTTACTCGGGCATCACTACACGAAAACTGGCCGAGGAGGCCGGAGTCAACCACGGCCTGGTCCACTACTACTTCGGCTCGAACGAAAACCTTCTCGTACGGGCGCTCGAGCGTTTCACTGCAGGGCTGATTTCGCGCCAGCGCGAGCTCTATGCGGCCGACACGCCGTTCGTCGAGAAGTGGCGAACCGCCATGCGCTACCTCGTAAGCGAGGACGTGACCTACGAGAAAGTGTGGCTCGAACTGCAGGCGCTCGGCTGGAACCACCCCGAACTGCGCGAGCGTCTCGCCCTAGTGAACGCGGAGTGGCGGGCCGTCCTCACCCAGGCGTTTGCCGAACCACACCGCGAGCTGGGAATCTCGATGCCGCTCGACGCACTCGTCTCGCTCGTGATGACCTTCAATATCGGGATCATCGTCGAGCGCCTCGGCGGCATCGAGGCGGGCCACGAGGAGCTCCTGGACTGGATCGACGGATGGCTGTCGAGCTGACGACGCCCACGCCCGAGCAGACGCGGGCGCGCTACCCGGATGAATCCGGCTACATCGAACGGGACGGCGTCCGCGTCTTCTACGAGGTCTACGGGAGCGGCGAGCGGACCGTGCTCTTGCTTCCGACGTGGTCGCTCGTGCACTCCCGGCACTGGAAGATGCAGATCCCCTACCTCGCCAGACACTGCCGGGTCGTGACGTTCGACGGGCGCGGCAACGGCCGCTCGGACCGGCCGCCCGAACCAGCCGCGTACGACGAGCGGGAATTCGCAGCGGACGCCCTTGCGGTCATGGACGCGACGGAGACGACGAGCGCCGTCATGGTCGGCTTCTCCCTGGGTGGACAGCGCGGCCTCCTTCTCGCGGCCGAGCAGCCCGACCGCATCGACGGAGCGGTCTTCATCGGGCCGGCGTTCACCGGCGGCGGCGAGCCGCTTCCTGAGCGCATGGTCTACGACTTCGACACGGAGTACGACATGGACGAGGGTTGGGCGAAACACAACCGGTTCCACTGGCTGCGCGATTACCGCGACTGGGTCGAGTTCTTCGTCTCAAAGATGTTCACGGAGCCGCACTCGACGAAGCCGATCGAGGATGCCGTGGGCTGGGGGCTCGAAACCGACGCCGAGACGATGCTCGCAACCCAGGACGCGGACGGGTTGACCGCGGAAGAGACGCAGGAGCTCTGCCGCCGCGTTCGCTGTCCAGTGCTCGTCATCCACGGCGAGGACGACGCGATCACGTCCGTCACGCGTGGAGCGTCATTCGCGCAGCAGACGAGAGGTGAGCTCGTCGTCCTCGAAGGGTCCGGTCACGCGCCGCATGTCCGCGATCCCGTCAAGGTCAACCTCCTGCTGCGGGAGTTCGTAAAACCGCCGAAGCCGACGACGCGATGGCCTCGGGGCAAGGCGCGTCGCAAGCGCGCGCTCTACGTCTCCTCGCCCATCGGGCTCGGGCACGCGCAGCGCGATGCAGCGATCGCGGACGAGCTACGCAAGCTCCATCCGGACCTGG
Source organism: Actinomycetota bacterium (assembly GCA_046734155.1). Classification (GTDB taxonomy): domain Bacteria; phylum Actinomycetota; class Thermoleophilia; order Gaiellales; family Gaiellaceae; genus VAXT01. The sequence continues at coordinate 9,861 of JBKPQP010000093.1, forward strand.
AGATCGACTGGCTGGCGCAGGATCCGGTCACAAGAGTGCTCGAGGGGCGCGGTGAGCGCATCCATCCAGCCAGCGCGTATCTCGCGAACGAGTCCAGCCACATCGAAAGCGAGTCCGCCGAGCACGACCTGCACTGTTTCCAGGCCATCCGCCGGATGGACGAGATCCTGCTCGCGAACTTCATGGTCTTCCACGACCTGGTGCGCGAGGAGCAGTACGACGTCTGGATCGGCGACGAGGCGTGGGAGCTCGACTACTACTTGCACGAGAACCCGGAGCAGAAGCGCGCCGCGTACGTCTGGCTAACCGACTTCGTGGGCTGGCTGCCGATGTCGGACGGGGGCGACCGCGAGGCCTTCGTGACCGCGGACTACAACGCGGAGATGATCGAGCACATCGCCCGCTTCCCGCGCCTGCGCGACCGCGCGGTCTTCGTCGGCAACCCCGAGGACAT
>JBKPQP010000094.1:0-7848 GCA_046734155.1 Actinomycetota bacterium
ACACGATCAGCGATCTCGACCGGCGCGGGGTTCAGCCCGTGATCGACGAGGCGCTGGAGCGCGTGCGAGGCGGGTCGTTCGTCCACGTCTCCGTCGACATGGACGTCGTCGATCCCGAGGTCGCGCCCGGCGTGGGCGATCCGGTGCGCGGCGGGCTCTCGTACCGCGAGGTGCATCTTGCGCTGGAGCTCGTGGCTGAGTCCGGCGTGCTCGACGCCCTCGACCTCGTCGAGGTGAACCCGATTCACGACCACGAGAACACGACCGCCGGGCTCGCCGTGGAGCTCGCCGCGAGCGCGTTCGGCGTCAAGATCCTCTAGACGAAGACATCGGCTGCGCAGCCGAAGATGAGTGCGGCTCGCGCATCCGACTCGTCGAGCCCGGAGAGCGAACGGTGATCGAGGTCGACCGTCGCCTCGGGCCATGAGTCGAGGTCAAGCGAGGCGGCACCCTCGTCGGAGCCGATCCGAAGCAGCGTGTCGAGCGGGATGACGTTCCGCCGCAGCGCTGACCGGCGCGCGATCCCTTCCAGCTCGCGGAGCTCTTCGAGCGGGTCGATGCGCGCGTTCGAGTCGGAGCCGATGCAGATCGCGATGCCTCGGTCGCGGACGCGTTCGACCGAGAAGTAGCCGTCGCCGAGGTTCGCCTCGGTCGTGGGGCAGACGCAGATCCGCGAGCCGCTTTGCGCGAGGAGGTCGAGCTCGGCGTCGTCGGCGTGCGTTGCGTGGACCACTGTCGTTCGCGGGCCGAGGCAACCGGTCTTGGCGAGGAGCTCGATCGGCCTGATGCCGTGCTCGTCGACGCACTCCTCGATCTCTCGGAGTTGCTCGTCGGCGTGGACGTGCAGGACGAGGCCGTGTTCGGCTGCGTAGCTCCCGATCTGTGCGAGCCAGTTGGACGGGCAGGCGCGGACGGAGTGGGGGGCGAGGCCGACCTCGATGCCCCGCTCGCGGAGGTTCTCGACCTGGTTCAGGTACTCGGCCGGCGAGGACTGTCTGAAGCGATCGAGCCCGCCTCTCGCGTAGGCGGCGTAGAGGAGGACGAACGTGATACCCGCGGCGTCGGCAGCCTCCGCCGCCGCGAGTGCCTGTTCGAAGCCGAGGTAGTGGAACTCGCCGACCGCGGTATACCCGGCGGCGCGCATCTCCCGGTAGACGGGCTCGTACTCCGTGCGGACGCGCTCGGAGGTCTGCTGGCCCGCCAGGTCGAGCATCGCGTCGCGCCACGCCCAGAAGTCGCCCCCCTCGGTGCGACCGCGGAGCGCGCGCTGGAAGGCGTGGCTGTGCGCGTTGACGAAGCCGGGGATCGTGGTCCGGTTCGCCACGCGGCGACGCTATCAGCCGGCGCGAACGCGCCTGCCCGCGCAGTGGACGGGTGGGGGTGCTGCGGAACCTGTTGTTCACGAAAGCGAAGCGCGAGGAAATGCGCAGCAATCGATCCCCAGCGCTCTATCCTTGACCACGATGTCCGCACCCGCGGTCTCCGCTCCGCTGGCGCGCGTTCCGAACGCGCTCACGATCCTGCGGCTGCTCCTGATCCCGGTCTTCGCGGTCCTGCTGATTCCGGCCGACGGCGGCTACAGCTGGCCGGCCGCGATCGTCTTCGCCCTGGCGGGAATCACCGATCAGGTCGACGGCTGGCTGGCCAGGCGCTGGCACGTCGAGTCCGCGTTCGGCAGGGTCGCGGACCCGCTCGCCGACCGGCTGATGATCGACGCCGCCGTCATCATCCTCGTCGCTGTCCACCACCGCCTGCCCTGGATCGCGCTCGTCCTCATCGTCGCGCGAGACGCATTGCTCATCGGTGGGTACAAGTGGCTCATGCCCGAGGGCTACGAGCTCAACGTCAACTTTCTGGGGAAGCTCGCGACCTGGATCTTGTACGCGTCCCTGGTCTTCGTGATGATCACGCACGAGGGCACTGACTGGCCGCTGTGGTTCTTCTGGATCGGGCTCGCCCTCGCGCTCGCCGCCGGCGTTCAGTACGTGTACGGAGCGCTCAGAGGAGAGCAGCCATGAAAGCCGTCGTCATGGCGGGTGGGGAGGGCACGCGTCTCAGGCCGCTCACGTCGAACCAACCGAAGCCGATGGTCCCGATCGTCGGCAAGCCGTGCATGGAGCACATCGTCGAGCTCCTCCGTGGCCATGGATTCGAGGACGTGATCGTCACGGTCGCCTTCCTGCCGCAGGCGATCCGGAGCTACTTCGGCGACGGCGAGCCCCTCGGCGTGAACATCGAATACTCCGTCGAGGAGTCGCCAGCGGGCACCGCAGGATCCGTCGGCCTGGCGGCGGACAAGCTCGACGAGACGTTCCTCGTCATCTCGGGCGACGCGCTCTGCGATTTCGACCTGACACGCCTCGTCGAGTTCCACAAGGAGCGCGGAGCGGCGGTCACGATCGGCCTCAAGTCCGTCGAGAACCCGCTCGAGTTCGGGATCGTCGTCACCGATGACGACGGCCGCGTCGAACGCTTCCTCGAGAAGCCCTCGTGGGGCCAGGTCTTCTCCGACACGATCAACACCGGCGTCTACGTGCTCGAGCCCGAGGTGCTCCAGCACGTGCCCACCGACCGTCCGTACGACTTCTCGAAGGAGCTCTTCCCGCTCCTGCTCGAGATGGGGCGCCCGCTGTACGGCCTGGTCATGGACGGCTACTGGCAGGACATCGGGAACCTCGACCAATACAAGCAGGCGAACTTCGACGCGCTCGACGAGCGGGTCGTGCTCGGGATCCCCGGCATCCGCCTTCGCGGGAACGTCTGGCTGGGGGAGGGTGTGGAGCTGGACGACCTCGACCGGGTCGAGGGCCCCGCGCTGATCTCGAACTACTGCCGCATCGCACCGGACGCCCAGGTCGGCGCCTACTCGGTCCTCTCGGCCAGCGTCACGCTCCGCGAGCGCGCGCACACGACGCGGTCGGTCGTCGACGCGTCGACCCACATCGGCCGCGGAGCGCTCGTCGAGGGCTCGATCGTCGGCCGCTCGTGCGACATCCGCGCACATTCGCGCCTGCAGGAAGGCGTCGCCCTCGGGGACGAGGTCAAGATCGGCGAGGAGAGCGTCCTCATGCCCGGTGTTCGGATCTACCCGTACAAGGAGGTCGAGAGCGGCGCCCAGATCTACGAGAGCCTCATCTGGGAGTCCCGCGCCTCGTCGAGACTCTTCGAGCGCGACAGCGTCTCCGGGCTCGTCAACGTCGACCTGACCCCCGAGGTCGTGACCAAGCTTGCGGTCGCCCTCGGGACGGCGCTGCCCCGCGGCGCGCGAGCCGTTGCGAGCCGCGAGGCGCCCGCGTCCTGCCGCATGATCGAGCGCTCGATGATTGCCGGCCTGAACTCGACCGGCGTCGACGTGTCCGATCTGCGCGTGCTCCCGAGCGCCGTCGGACGGCACCTCTTGAAGACGCACGACTATGCGGCCGGCTTCCACGTCGGCTTCTCCGCGGCCGACCCGGAGGTGGTCGCGATCCGCTTCTACGAGGAGCCGGGCATCCAGTTGACGGGCGAGCTGCAAAAGGAGGTCGAGAAGCACTTCAACCGCGGCGAGCTGCGGCGCGCGGCGGGCGACTCGGTCGGGAACGTCGACTATCCGGTGCGCGCGCGCGAGATCTACGCCGAAGAGCTGCTCGAGACGCTCGACCAGGACGCGATCCGGGAGCGGGATTTCCGGATCGTCGTCGACTACGGCTACTCGGCCGCCTCGCTCGTCCTGCCGCTCGTCCTCGGTCCGCTGGGCGTGGAGGTCGTCGCCGCGCACGCCTTCTCACCCACCGGGGAAATCGGCCCGAGGGCGAACCTGCGCAGCCTCATCGGGCAGACGAAGAAGCTCGTCAACGCAGTCGGTGCGGACTTCGGCGTCGTCTTCGATCGCGCCGCCGAGCGCCTGTACCTGATCGACGAGAGCGGACGGGAGATCCCCGTCGAGCAAGCCTTGCTCCTGTTCCTGAAGCTGATCGGCTCGAACGGCCGCCGCGGGAAGCTCGCGTTCCCGGTCACGGTCACGGGCCAGGTCGACCGGATCCTCAAGGGGAGCGGCCTCGAAGTGATCCGCACGCCCGCCTCGCTCAGCGAGCTGACGAAGGCCGCCGCGCAGGACGGCGTCATCTTCGCCGGCGCGATCGGCGGCGGCTACGTCTTCCCGGACTTCTTGCCCGCGTACGACGCGATGGCGAGCCTCTGCAAGCTCCTGGAGCTCCTCGCGCCGGTCAGGCAGCCGCTCTCCTCGCTCGTGGCCGAGCTGCCCGTCTCGACGCTCGTCCACCGCCAGCTGCCGTGCCCGTGGGCGCAGAAGGGCACCGTCATGCGCGTGCTCACCGAGCGCTTGAAGGGCCGCGACCTCGATCTGCTCGACGGAATCAAGATCAACGACCGCCGTGGCTGGGCGCAGGTCCTGCCCGATCCCGACGAGCCGCTCGTCCACATCTACGCCGAAGGGCAGGACGAGCGCACGTCGAACGAGCTCGAGGAAGAGCTGCGGCGCCTCGTAGAGGATGTCCTACAGGAAGAGGCCGAAATCTCAAGTTGAGGTTGAACCTTGTCGGCGCTGCTGCTTTACTTGCCAGCGCCTTCGCCCTCCGAATGAAAGGCTGATCGCGTGGAACCGTTTCCCAATCTTGCGTCGATGTCGGACGAGGATCTCAAGGCCGAGATCGACAAGCTAGTCGCTGAGGAACAGGAGGTCTCGTATCGCCGGCGGCTACTGCATGGCCGCATCGACATGTTGAACGCGGAGCGCGTGGCGCGCCTCCAGGAAGGAGAGGGGAAGAGCGTGCTCGACCAGGTCGATGTGGACAAGCTCGCCGAGATCCTCGCAGGCAAGGCTGCGCCGCCGTCGGAGGAGCCCGCTTGAGCCACGTGTATTGCCCGGAGTGTGGCTTCCAGAATCCAGAGACGTCCAACTACTGCGCGCGGTGCGGCGCGCTGCTCGTCCGGGACGAAGGCGGCTCCGACACGACGATGAGCTACACGCCGGAGGAGGGCGACGACGACGCCGTCCTCGACGACATCAAGGGCGAAGGCCCCGCGCTCGTCGTCCGCTCGGGGGGCGGGCGCGCCGGCGAGCACTTCCTGCTCGAGAACGAGCAGACGACGGTCGGACGCTCGCCGGACTGCGACGTCTTCCTCGACGACGTGACCGTCTCGCGGAGGCACGCGCTCGTTGTGCGACGCGACGGCCGCTTCTTCATCGAGGACCGCGGCAGCCTGAACGGGACGTTCCTGAACAGGCGCCGGATCGAGTCGGGCCCGCTGGAGGACGGTGACGAGCTCCAGATCGGCAAGTACAGGCTGACGTTCCTCTCGCAATGAGTGCGGCCGCTCAGACATCCGCACGCGACGGACTGCTGCACATCGGCGCGGTATGCAACCGGCTGCACGACGAGTTTCCGGATGTCTCGATCTCGAAGATCCGCTACCTCGAGGATCAGGGCTTGATCCACCCGAAGCGGACGCGGGGCGGATACCGGCTGTTCGACGAGGACGCGGTCGAGCGCCTGCGGACGATTCTCCGGCTCCAGCGCGACGAGTTCCTCCCGCTGCGGGTGATCAGGCAGGAGCTCGCGTCGCCGGAGGCCAACAAGGCACGCCGGCGCAGGCGTGCGGCCGGTCTCGCCGGCCCCGAGGAGGAGCTGAGCGCGGCCGAGATCGAGGAGCGCTCCGGCGCGACGCCGCAGCTCGTGCGCGAGCTGGAGGAGTACGGGCTGCTCCAGGCGCGCGGAAGTGGGGGAGAGAAGCGCTACGCGGCGGGCGACGCCGAGATCGCAGCCGTATGCGCACAGCTCGCGTCGTACGGGATCGCGCCCAGGAACCTGCGCACGTTCCGGACGGCGGCGGATCGCGAGGCGTCGCTCCTCGGACAGCTCGTCGGCCCTTCGCTGCGGACGCGCAATGCCGACAGGCGTGAAGCGGCGCTCGACGACCTGCGCGCACTCGCCGAGCTGGCTCAGGAGCTGTCACAGCTCCTCTCCTGGCGGGCCCTTCGCCATTTAGCATCCGCCTGACATGGCCGTTGCCGACATCGAGCGCCTGAAGTCGCTCGTCCGGGACGTCCCGGACTGGCCGGAGCCCGGCGTGGTGTTCAAGGACATCATGCCGCTCCTCGGGAACGCAGACGCCCTGCAGGAGACGATCGACATCCTCGGCGGCTGGGCGGGCGAGCGCAGTCCCGACATCGTCGTCGGCGCGGAGGCGCGCGGATTCTTCATCGGCTCCGCAATCGCCTACAAGCTCGGCTGCGGCTTCGTTCCGGCCCGGAGGCCGGGGAAGCTTCCGCTCGAGACGATCAGTGCGGAGTACGCGCTCGAGTACGGGAAGAACACCCTTGAGCTCCAGGCCGACGCGATCGGCGACGGCGCGCGAGTGGTGATTCACGACGATGTGCTCGCGACGGGCGGCACCGCGAAGGCCCTGGCAGAGCTCGTCCAACACCTCGGCGGTCAAGTCGTCGGGCTCCAGTTCATCATCGAACTGGACTTCCTCAAGGGCGTCGAGAAGATCTCGGACTACGACGTCTTCTCGCTTTTGCATTACTAACGCTCGCCGTCCGGCGCGCCGATTAGAAGTCCCAGATCGTCATGTACGACGCGCTCACCACGCGCTACACGTTCCCGTGCCCGACAAGGGGTGAGTCGCGCGTGCGCCTGTCGGCGTTCCGGGCGCTCGACCGGCTGCCCGGCTCCGGCCATCCGGCGGTCTTCCAGGTCGTGTTCGACTGTCCCTGCGGGCGCGAGCATCCCGGGCTCGTCTCGGACGTCGAGCTCGACTGGGCGCCGCTCGGCCACAGCTCGGAGCGCTTTCTCAACCTGATGACCGACCGATTCGAGCCGGCCGAGGAGGAGCTGGCCGACCTCGCAGTGCGGCGGATCCTCGCCGGGCAGTGGCCGTGGACCTTCTACTGCTTCCCGGAACGGCGTCCCAGGCCTGTCTTTCCGTCTTCGTTCTTCCTGCTCGCCCCGGGCGACGGGTCGCTCGGCCTCGCCGTCCGCTGCCCGGCGTGCGAGCACGTGTCGGTCAACCTCGTGACGCCCGAGCACGTCGACCTCCCCTTCCACAACGACCGCGAGATCGGCGTTCTCCAGCACGTTCTCGCCGGTGACGCGGAGCAGATGGTCGACGAGTTCCGCGACGAGCTCGATTCGGGGCGCTTCGACGCCCGGCGCCTCGACCTGGACTGAATTCCCCGGCGAACGGGCAGGACCAGGGCGGAGGTGGTGCCCATGTATGGCCTGACGAGAGCAAGTTTGACCCTGATCGGCGCGGCCGCGGCCGGTGTGCTGCTGTGGCTCGCGACGACGATCCTTCCGGACGACGTCTCCGACGCCACCCTGGGCGGCTACTGGGCCGCGTTCGGGCTGGTGGCCCTCGGCGGCCTCGCCATGGCGCTGTCGCAGCTCCTGGGCGGCTGGACGAAGTGGGGCTGGCCGCGCGTCTCGAGCCACGTGTTCCTGGTCGCGTTCCTGCCAACGCTGATCGTCGGCGGCTGGATGCTGGCCGCGCACGAGCCGGAGAACTACTGGCTCGGACGGCACGTTCGAAGCTGGTCCGGCGACATCGGCATCGACGGGCTCGTCGAGTCGCTCGGGCTCATGATTCCGGCGATCGCGTTTGGGATCGGGCTCGTCTTCGGCCTCACGTTCGACACGACCGGTCCGCGGATCCCGCGCAGGATGAAGCCGGTTCCGGCAGGCGGTGCGCAGCGGCGTTCGACCCCGGCTACCGACGGCAACGGACGAGTCGAGGAGGACCGACGAGTTCGCCTCGGCGACGAAGACGCAGCTGAGGAGGAGCCGGCACGGGAGCCGGCCGAGCCTGTGACGAAATAGCACTCCCGGGAGGGATCCCCGCGCCGAG
>JBKPQP010000095.1:0-4042 GCA_046734155.1 Actinomycetota bacterium
ACGAGCTCGGGCGACCAGACCGGCACGGGCCAACCGTATGCCGTGCGTAAGCTGCGCACGAGTGCGACCGCTGATCGGCATCAGCACGGACATCGTTTCCGCCCGCTACGGCGCGTGGGAGGAGGTTTCCGCGCTGGTCCCGCTCGACTACGTGCGCTCGGTCGAGCGGGCCGGGGGGAGGCCGCTGCTGCTGCCCCCGAGCGACGACGGCGTCGAGGACACGCTCGACGTCCTGGACGCGGTGATCTTCTCGGGCGGCTCCGACCTCGATCCCGGAACCTACGGCCAGGACCCGCATCCCGAGACTAAGGGCGTCGTCGAGGACCGCGACCGCGCGGAGCTGGCATTGCTCCAGGCCGCCCTCGCGCGCGACATGCCCGTGCTCGCCGTGTGCCGCGGGTCGCAGGTGCTGAACGTCGCCCTCGGCGGTGATCTCGTCCAGCACCTGCCCGACGTCGTCGGCGACCACAAGCACAAGCACACCCCGGGCGCGTACGCCGACCACGACGTGCAGCTCGTCCCGGGCACGCGGCTGGGATCGCTGCTCGGCGACCACGCGCCGGTGAAGTCGCACCACCACCAGGGGTTCGGCCGGCTCGGCGAAGGCCTGCGCGAGTCGGCGCACGCGGCAGACGGCACGCTCGAGGGGCTCGAGGATCCCTCGCGGCGCTTCGCCCTCGGCGTCCTCTGGCACCCCGAGGCCGGCGATGACCTGCGGCTCTTCGAGGCGCTCGTCGCCGAAGCGCGGGACTATCGGGAGCGCCGCCGCTCCGCTTGATGCGTTCGCCGGCGACGCTGATCCCGACCATTCCCGAGCCCGCGCGCGTCGTGCTCCGCAACGGCGTCTGGGCCTACGGCTGGGTCACCTCGCCGTTCCGCCCGCTGCCGGACTTCCTCGTGCTCGGTGCGCAGAAGGCCGGCACGACCGCCCTCTACGAGTATCTGCGGCGCCACCCGCAGATCACCGGCCCGTCGTGGAAGGAGGTCAGCTTCTTCGACCGCCACTGGGCCCGGGGCGAGTCCTGGTACCGCGGCAACTTCCCGAACCTCGCGCGCACGCGCGAGAAGCTGGTCGGCGAGGCGAGCCCGAGCTACGTGTTCCACCGGCTCGCCCCGCAGCGCGTGCAGGAGGTCGTGCCCGAGGCGCGGCTGATCGTCCTCGTGCGCAACCCGGTCGACCGGGCGCTCTCGCAATACAACCACGAGGTCGCGCTCGGGCGGGAGCCGCTGCCATTCGAGGAGGCGCTCGACGCGGAGGAGGAACGGCTCCGCGGCGAGCAGGAGCGCATGGCGGCCGATCCGCGCTACTTCAGCCGCGAGTGGTGGAGCCACACGTACAAGGCCCGGGGGCGTTACGCGGAGCAGCTCGAGCGCTGGCTCGCCGTCTTCCCGCGCGAGCAGCTGCTCGTCCTGCCGAGCGACGACCTCGGGTCGGACCCGGCGCGGGCGCACGCGCAGGTGCTCGAGTTCCTCGGCGCGTCGCCGCAGCGGCTGGACTCCTACCCGCGGGTGTACGAGCGCGAATACGAGCCGATGAAGCCGGAAACGCGTGAGCGGCTGGCCGCGGAGTTCGAGGAGCCGAACCGCCGGCTCTACGAGCTACTCGGGCGCGACCTCGGCTGGCGGTAGCGCCGGCCGCCAGACGGTCAGCACGAACGAGCACGCGCAGACGACGGCGAGCAGCAGGTACGGGAGGGCGTCGCCCCCAATCTCGGCGAGCCAGCCTCCGAGCGCGGGGCCGACGACGTTGCCGGCCGCCCAGGCGCCGTTCATCCCGCCGAACGCAAGTCCGAGGGCGATCCCGCGCCGATCGGCCGCGTCGGTCAGCAGCGACATCCCGGGCGTGTAGAAGGCGCCGTACGCGAGGCCGGCTGTCACCACCAGCGCCGCGACGACCGCCGGCGTCGAGGCGAACGCGAAGCACACCGAGACGGCGGCCGAGGCGATGAGCGCGACGCGGATCGGCAGGAGGCGGCCGCGCCGGTCGGTGAAGCGCCCGAGCAGCGGGTTCAGCAGCGTCTCGATTCCGGCAGTCACGAGGAAGACGGCGCCGATCGCGACGCCGCCCCAGCCGCCGTCGTGCAGCGTCAGCGGCACGAGCACGGCCACGACGCCGAAGAGCAACGCGGGGAGGACGAGCAACCACATCCCGCCGAGCAGACGGCGATCTGCGCGGCGGAAGAGCTCGCTCATGGCCTGCGGCTGCGCGGGGACGCCCGGCGTCACGGCGACCCAGGCCGCGAGCACCATGCCGAGGACGCCGATCCCCGCAAAGGTCGCCGTTACGCCCGCGACGGTCGCGATCGCACCCACCACCGGTCCGATCAGCGCGCCGAAGACCGCAGCACCCATTGTCGTCCCGATCAGCGCGCCACGACGGTCGCGTGGAGCCGCGGCGACGAGCCACGCGAGCGCTCCCGCCCAAGAGAGCGCGCTGCCGATCCCTTGTAGGAGCCGGGCCGCCCCCAGGGCCCACGCATCGTCGGCGAACGCAAAGACGAAGCTCGCGACGGCGGTGACCGATACCCCGACGAGCGCGGCGCGCTGGGGGCCGAAACGAGCCGCGACCAATCCGCTCGGCAGAGACGCAATCAGCACCCCGGCCGCGTAGGCGGCCGAGAGCACCCCGGCCGACCCCTTCGACAGTCCGTAGGACGACACGAAATGCGGCAAGAGTGGCACGAGTGCCGTGAAAAACGTGATGTCGAGCGCCACGATCGTGCTCAGAAGGACGACGAGGCGGCGCATGTTTCGACGGTAGCAAGCGGGTTAGCGCTGCAAATCGTGGCGGAACGCACGAGATGTGGCTAACCCACGGCAGGTTTAGGCGTCGAACGATCTGGAACAAGGTCGAACCGACCAGGCCACCGAGCACGTGATCCTGCGCCGCCCGCAGACGTGCCCCGGGAGTGCCGACTGGAGTCGAGCCTCAAGGAGGGGTCTCTGCGGTGAATCCAAAGCTGCTGCTTTCGTTGCTTGCTGCGTTTCTGATGCTGATGGCAGCAGGCTCGACACTGGCGTCGTCATCGGCATCGTCGCAGGGGCACGTGACCGCGAAGGCGACCGCGCCGAAGCCGGTGCGGAAGGCGACCCCCAAGGTCGACGCAGCGCTCGTACGCCGCCTGCGCCGCACGGTCTGGCACTGGCAGGGGGTGATGGGCAAGCGTCGCACCACCGTGAAGCTGTCGCTGCGGTCGGTCCCGGCGCTCCGCTACTGGCGCCGGCAGGCTCGGTCAGTCGCGCGTGTCGCATCGCATCCGCCGCACAAGGCGGGCTGGCTCTGCATCCACCGGTACGAGGGCAGCTGGAGCGACTCCAGCGACCCGTACTGGGGCGGCCTGCAGATGGACCGCGGCTTCATGAGCGCGTACGCGCCGAGTGAGCTTCTGCGGCGCGGGTGGGCGGACCGCTGGACGGCGCTCGAGCAGATGTGGGTCGCCGAGCGCGCGCACCGAAGCGGGCGCGGCTACTGGCCCTGGCCGAACACTGCACGGGTCTGTGGGTTGATCTAGCCTTTCCCAAAGGCGCGTTAGAGCGCGCACGAGCGGGAAAGACTGGTACCCATGACCGAGATCACGAACGAGCAGATCCAGGCACTGATCTCCCGCGGTGAAGAGGAAGGCTGCGTCAACCTGTCGCACCTCAACGAGCTCGTCGCCGAGCACGAGCTGACCGACGACGAGGTCGCGCGGCTCTACGAGGAGCTCGAGGAGCGCCGCATCGAACTGGCCGACGACTGCGGGCGCGCGAGCGAGGACGACAGTACGTACGTGAACGGCGATCTCGCGATTGCGACGACGGACGCGCTCCAGCTCTTCCTGAACGAGGCCGGCCGCTGGCCGCTCCTGACGAAGGAGGAGGAGGTCGAGCTCGCCAAGCGGATCGAGCGCGGCGACATGGCGGCGAAGGAGCGGATGATCAACTCAAATCTTCGCCTCGTGGTCTCGATCGCGAAGAAGTACCAGGGTCACGGGCTCTCGCTGCTCGACCTGATCCAGGAGGGAATCATCGGCCTCATCCGCGCGGTCGAGAAGTTCGACTG